>CAMVBP010000031.1 GCA_947165795.1 uncultured Treponema sp. | reverse complement strand
TGCAGCATTTAATGCATCAAATGTTTTTGTATAATCTGAATTTTCTTTATCAAGGCTTTCTGTATCAAAAGGCGGCCATGAACCTACTTCACTGTCGCTGAAGGATCTTAACTCAGCATCAATTCGGTTACGAAGTTCCATAAGAACTTCAGAAAGCTGATCTGCCATCTGTTCATCTTCTTTACGTCCAGTCTGATAAAGGCTTTCTGCCTGCTTTGTAAGAGAATCAATATTATCTGAATTTTCTTTTTCGGCTTCTGCAATCCGCTTATCGAGTTCTTCGTATTTTTGAATTATAGAAAGAATTGTTTCATCTGTTAGTTTAGACTCACCATAAGAGAATGTGTATGAATCTGTTTTTGAAGAAATATCAGAATCGTTAGTTGCCCAAACATAAGACAGATTTTTTACGTCGGAAGAATCCTGACTCTGCCCGATTATTGTTACATATTTTACTTCGCTCATTGCATCCTTTTGAGAAGGAAGAGCCGTTAATTCAAGAATATTATTTGAAGGAAAGAAATTTTTAACGCCTGAACATAAACTTTCCAGAAGAACCTCTGCACGGTTTTGGAGTGAAGCTGCCATTGTCTGTGACTGAAGCTGAATTACATTTGAGCCGTTTTCATAAGTAACTGCAGCAACTACTGCAACTATGAGAACATAAATATAACTCATAAGTTTAATCTTTAACGTAGGTTGAATTTTGAATTTCTTGTTTTTATTTTTCAGCGGCATAGCTTCTCCTTTCCAAAAGGCGTTTATTTCTTTTAATGTAATTCTATTTTCACGATGATTAAAAAACAGATTCTGCATATAAAATACGATTATTATTCCTGCTAAAATAATCAGCAGAACAAGAATTAAAACATTTATTTTTCTGCTTACGATATTAACAAGATGAACTTTCTTTTGTGGAACATAATCCGATTCAATTTTTAAATTTCCGTTACGCTCAATTTTTATGGCAATATTTGTAAAATATAATCCGCGGTCTGTATGGTAAACTCCCAACCGGTAGTTTCCTTCATCAAGATTGTTTCCGATATTTATCGAAGTTATTTTTGAATCTGAAGTTACTTTAAAGTCCCCGTTCTCTTTTTTAAGGACAAGATCGTAAGGAGCAGCTCCATCCTTATCAATATAAATTTCAGAAATTGTTCCGTCATAAGTAAAGCCTGAACCGGAAACAGAGAGAACTGTAGAAGAATCACCTTTTGCTTTATCTATTGAAGATATATAAGTTGACGGCTGATATTTATTTAATATTAAAAGAACTGAATTTGCTTTTCCAATATTTCCGCATTCATCAACTGCGGCAATTGAAAATGTATAAACTCCGTTCTGAAGGTTTGCATAATTTTTAGAATTCAAACGGATTGTAGAAGTTGCAGAGCCATTGCGAACCTGACCTTCTATATTCACGGCTTTTTCAAGAGTCTTTTCGTATTTCTGTTCAAGGCTTTCTTTTACAGCCGCAACCTGAGCTGCACCAAGAGTCATCGGATGATTTTTTGAAACAGAAATATTTTTTGGAACGCTGCCTGCATACTCAAGCTTGTAATAATAGCTTACCGCATCTTCAGAAACAGAAGGTTCCCAACTCATACTGAAATTATTTGATTTTACAAAACCATAAGAATCAAGATTGTTTAATGTAATCTGCGGCGGCTCAGGCGGAGTTAAATCCAGATTATATAATTCGCTGACTGTTTCCGACCAGTTTCCTGCATAATCCTGAACTCTTACGGAAAAATAATATTCTCCGCCCTCTTCTGCCTTTACAGAAATTTTATCTGTACTTGTAAAATTCTGTATAACCTTTTGAGGTTCAGAGACACGAGATTTTTCCCAGGTATAAGAATAGCCTGCAATATTTGACGAATCTGCCGGAAACTGAATTTGATAGCGTACATTTTTTGCAGCCGCACTCTTTCCCTTTTTATAGGAAAGCGGAATTATTTTTGGCGGCAAAACAGTTTTATCGGGCGAAAGAAAAGAAATTGAATTTTTATTATTTGGAGTTGTCTGCTGAAAAGCAAAGGTTAAAACTTCTGAATTATCTCCGGAGCTTTCTGCAGTTTTTTCCGGCAGAAGAAGCGGATACGGAAACATGTTTGAATTATTATTTACGGCCAGCGAAGATTCTTGCCAGTAAGCGCCTGTCTGGCTTGCAAAATAAACACTTTCTTTACCGCGCCTTGTGTCAAACCAGGTAACGCACATTGAAGAATTATATTCAAAAGGAATTGCACGGCTTGAATTTCCGCTTTCTGCAACTATAGAAATATCTGCCGCAGAAAGCGCAGAATAAGAATCGCTTACGGCTGCAGGATTTGCGGCTCCGCTGTTTTCATTTAAAGAGTTAATAATGCCGGTTACATCTGCAATATAAATTGAAGCATTGGTAGATTCTGTTCTTTCCCACAAAAGATAAACGGAACTGCCCTTTTTATATAAATATGGTCTTTGATTCTGATATTCGTAAAATTCTTTTGTACCTTTGGAAATTAAACTTTTTGAATCGGTTACCATTACCGGAGTTTTCCATTTTCCGTTTTTTTCTTTTGAAGTTATATAAATCTGATAGGAAAGACGGTTTGTTACAGTTGAAGTATACTGAGACTGAAAGGCAACAACATCCATATTTTCAAAAGAAACAAGAGACGGAATAAAAGGATTTCTGAAATTTTGGGAAGGCGTAAACTGAGAAAACTTTGACCAAGAAACGCCGTCTCCGGACTGAGAATAATAAATTGTAAATGAATCTTCTTTTCCAAAAGAAGTAAACATCATGAATTTATTGTCGCTTGCGGCAAAAACTCTTGGAGCAATAATTTCATTTGCAGTCTGCAGCATGGATTTTGTAAACGAAGCACCATCGTTATCCGAAAAAAGTGCCTCGATACGTGAAGGCCCGGCCATTACTGCAATACATATCTGCCCTTTTTCGTTACTGCAGGCAGTAAAAGATTCAGGAACTTCATCAGAAGCATATGAATAAGGACCTGCAAAACGAAGATTATCTGAAAATGATGTAAGTGAATTATAAATTCTGCTGGAAAGATAAAACTGCTTGTTTGCAGTATCGACTTCTTCCCAAATTACCAGCGAAGAATTTTTGCCTTTTACAACGACAGGAAAACGTGAATCTGCAGAAGTAATGGAAACAGGATTTTCCCAATAAAAATCTTCGCAAAAAGCAGCTGTGGAGAAAATTATAAATGATGTAAAAAGAAAAATAATTCTTTTGAGTTTTTTAACTTCGTGCATCAATCTTATTCTTTAACTCCTTAATTTTCTGAGAAGAGGCATTCTGAGGTTTTCTAAGAAGCTGCTCCACAATCATATTTGCACCAACAATATTATTACTCTGTAAACGCTGAATTGCAAGCCGATAAAGCTTTTCATCTTCAGTTGAAAGTACGGAAGATGTAGTTCCACCGATTCTTGTTGTAATTTCATCTTTTAAATTTACCGCAGTTGTATCATCAGGCAAAATTGCAAGCGCCTGATTTATATAAGACAAAGCTTCATTCAGGCTTTTTTCATCTGCATTTTTTTTGTTTACAATATTCTGAGCAAGCTTTATATAATTTTTAGCGGTATTCTGCCGCGTATTGTCGGCAGGCTTTTGTCTTATTCCTATATCAATTTCTACCTGATAAATTATATCTTTTAAGTCTTTGTAATTCGGTTCAATTTCATAATAATCCAAAAGATTTGAATAGCCTTCCTGTCTTGTAGACGAATTCTTTACCATCTCGCGTGCAGTCTGAATTTTCTGTGAAAATTCTTCTTCAAACTTCTGAGGATTTAACAGCTTATTAATTTTAAGCGTAAGCAAAGATGCCTGCTGATTTAACGGATAAACATACTGAACCTTTTGAATGCTTTCCATAGCAAGCGTAAATTTTTCCTGAGCTTCGGCTTTCTTTCCGCTGTTTAAAAGACTACTTCCCTCGTTAAAATATGCATACGCTATATCAATCAGCTGAGACATTTCCGGATACTGCGGTGCCGATGGAAGAATATCGCGGCCGGTCTTCATGGAAATGGCTGTGTTTACAAAATTCAGCAGGTTTGAAATTTCTTCATCTTCCGTAACATTTGTAACTGCCCATCTGATTTTTGCCTGATTAAGATATTTTTCTGCATCTTCAAAACGACCGTTAAAATATGCATCCTTTGCAAGAGTTTTTAACTGGCGAACTTCCTTTACAACAATAAGATTTTCATTTTTAGTAATTAAATTACCAAGCTCCATGAGTTTTTCATCCCATTGAGCCCTAAGCTTTTCATCATTCTGATTCGAAAGTGATTCGTCATATTTTGAAAGTGCCGCTTCCAGCTTTTTTCTGGCCGTATCAAAATCGTCTTTATTAAGCGCAGTCTGAGCTTCATTAAACCTTACATCGGCTTCGTTTTTTGCAAGAATTGAATTTGTTATTTTCTGATTTGCCTGCGCCATATAATTATTTACCTTAAGGTTCTGCGCTGCAAGCTGCTGCTTTTGAGCCTGAATAATATTCTGTATCTGCTGTTCTGATTCATTTACAAAATCATCAGTTTTCCAGATTTCGCAAAAATTATATTCCTGCATGGAACGTTCAGAATAAGAATTAAAAGTATTAAGCGTATCTGCAATTTCATTATTCATTTTTTTGCACAGAAGAACTGCAAGATCAGGATAAGCATAAGAAACATCCATAAGTTCATCAGCAAATTCATCCGCGCCGGAAATGCCTGAGTCAGCGGCAAAATTAATTTCTTTTAAATAATATGCATCTTTTTTTACAGCGGCAATTTCCTGTTCGGTAAGCTTTCGTGGAATTCCTGTAATTAACGCAGAGGCCAGCTGATTATAATCTTCGAATTTATTCAAGGAAGAATCTGTTTTCTGCTGGTAATCTGCTTTTGCAAGATTCCAGGCATTTTCATTTGATTTTTTCTGTAATTCAAAAGCCTTTTCTACGCTCTCTTTATAACGGTCTTCAAGTTCAGTCCAGTTTTTGCAGTAATAATACCATAAAGTATTCTGCAGCAATAAATCTTCTTTTGCGCCAAGAAGCACAGAATTGTCTGCAGTTTTTTTCAGGACAGAAGAAACGTCCGCCTGATTAAGATCTGTATTTTCTAAAACTGCAATTTTATTATTCAATTCATAATAATTTTTACAAAGCTCGCCTGCATAAACGCAGATATTTTTATATGTCAAAAAATTATTTTCGTAGGGAACAATTTCTTTAGAAGAATCAAGATATGAATATAAATCCAGAACTTCATTTTCGAGCTGTACATAATTTTGAACGGAAAGCAGGGTTTGCGAAGTCTGATTATTTAAATAATTATTATAAGAAGCCTGAACCCGCGCAAATACATAATCGTTTAACTGGTTTATTGAATCAGTCCACAAATAATCGATTGAACCAAGCAGCGCTGAATTCTTAATTGAATCAAGTCCAAAAATGTAGCGGATCATAAACGGCAGATAGGAAGCATCTGTCGTATCGCTGTCTATGGCAGAAACTTCGGCAAACAGGCTGCGGAATTCTTCTCCGGCAAGACACACATCCGAACGAAGTCTTGCAATATTTTTCATCTGACTTTTTACATCAGAAAATCTTTGAACTGTAGTTTCGTATTGAGATTCATTTCCTTTACTGAACGTTACAATGGAATCATTAATTTTTGAATGAAAGCTTCGCTCTTCATACTCATTCATTAATTTTTCCAGTCTTGCTACTGCACTGTTTGTCCGCGAAATTATATCCGGATTTAAATTCCATTTTTCATAATAATTGTCACGGTAAAGCCAGAAACCTTCCCTAAGCTTTGCCGAAGAACCTGAATAATTTTTCTGCATTGTAAGCTGCGCAGAAGACTGCAATATTTCCAGAAAAACAGCCCTGAAATAATTGAACTCGGCAGATTTCTTTAAGTCGGCAATAAACTGAAGGTTTTTATCCGAAGGATTTTTTTCGAACTGTTCAAGCCGGCTTGTTATTTCATAAATCTCTTTATCGTTTCCAGGATCTGTCTGAATTAAATCAATTAATTTGTTTGCAAGAGATGCGTAATCCTTTCGTGCCTTTAATATTTTTTTAATTCGTTTTTGTGCACTGTCAAAATCATCAGGCTTTTCAATTATGTACTGATTAAGCAGAATAAGCGCCTGGTCATAATTCGTATCGTTTATAAGTGCATCAATTTCTGCAAGAGACTGAGAAAAAGCACATGGCGAAAAAGCGAAAAATAAAACTGAAAATAATATAAAAAATTTCTTCACCAGAATTCCTTTACTCTATCAAATTTTCGGAATAAAATCAGTTAAACTTTCCAAAATTTACTATTTAATGCAAAAATGTTTAAAAAGATATAAAATATACTCCGAAAAAAATATGATGAGGAAACTTATTCATAAATATGCATTTTTTTCTCTTTTGCTGTGCTTTTTTGCCAAAGCTAACGCTGTTTCCTTGTCTACTCTGGAAGAATCCCTGTCGGAATCATTTTACGGTACAGAAGATGATAATGAAGGACTTACAGTTTTCCGCTCTTTATTAATTCCTTTTGGCGGAAGAACAGAAAGCCTTGGACTTGCATATACAGGTCTTAGCGATGATATAAGCTATCTTCAGTTTAATCCGGCGGCGGCAAGCGTTCAAAAAGAAACTCAATTTTCGCTTTTTCACAATTCACCGATTGCAGATGCAAAAATGGAAACCCTTGCCTTTACTACAAGGCTAAAAAAACTGCCGGATTTAGGACTTGGCGCCTATGCAAGCTGTTTTTATGTTCCGTTCAGCGAATATAATATGTTTGGAGAAAAAACTGCTAGTTCTTATTATTCAGAAACAACCGGCTGCCTTAATTTTTCTTATAATTTTCTTTCGGGCTATGATTTTAAAGGTCTTTGCATAGGTGCAAATTTAAAGGCCGGCTGGCGTTCAGTTCCTGATTATTCAGATGACAATACAAATAAAATTATTGAAGGTTCTGGCTTAGAACAAAGCGGACTTGCATTTATGGCAGATGCAGGAATTCTCCTTCAGTTTAACGTATTAAAATTCTTTGCATCCAGAGACCCTAATCTTAGAATAGGATTAAGCGTAAAAAATATAGGTCTTTCATATACAGGCTTTGGAAACGAAGTTATTAAAGACGATTCTCTTCCCTCTTCAATAAACGGCGGAATTTCTGTTCGCCCTATAAAACCGCTTATTATTTCTCTGGAATATTCGCAGCCAATAAATTTTAATGATTTGAACACATTTCATACACCATATATAGGCAGCGGAATTGGTTTTCAAATTACAAAGTCTGTTTCTTTGCTCGGCGGTTTTGCAATGAAAGGCGGAAACCCGAGAATTTCCTGCGGTTTTGAATTTGAATATCAGAAATTACAGATGAATATGAATTACACGCTCGATTTTACTACTTCTGCAGCGCCATTAAATAAAATAAGCCTTTCTGCAAAAATTCTGCTTGGCGATAAGGGCCGCTCAACTGTAGAAAAACAGATTGATGAATATTACAGTCAGGGCCTCATATATTATTCAGAAGGTGAATGGCAAAAAGCAATTGAAATGTGGCAGGAAGCTCTTAAATTAAACAAAAGATATGATCCGGCTATTCTTGGAATAAAAACAGCCAGATTACAGACCGAAATGTTCGACAATATTCAGAAAAGTTTGATGTTTGAATAATTTTTCCCGTAAATTATTTCTTTACGGCAAAAATTCTGTAGTTCATCCAAGAGAAAATATTATCTTTTACTTCTGTTTTTGTCAGCCATTCTGTACTTACTACATTGGAACCTAAAGAATCAAAAACTTCTGTAAATGCTTCGATTGATTCGGTGAATCTTTTTTTGGCAAATTCAGGATAAACATTGGAATCTATCATTTTTGCAAGGTTTGCACTCTGCGCAATCATAAGTTCCTTTGCGCCAAGATTCAAAAGCCTTGTTTTTAAGCCTGTATCGTTAGGAAAGCGGTCTACAAGGTCTACCATGCGTTCGCTTGCCTTTCTAACATATCTGATCATCCAGCAGTTGCGGCTTGAAATTAAATTTTCGCCATAACCGGCTCCAATTCCTGCAGAATAATAAGGATATGCCTTTTCCAATTCATAAGGTTTTTCAAAAAGATTTGAACAGAAGTCAACATCGCAGGCTTTTTTATCTGCAAAGCGAACTAAAGAATCAAGGAAAGAAAATCCTTCGTGCCAGTTTCCAAGCATCTGTCGAGCATCAAATGTACACAGAATGGAAATTGAATTCTTTCCGTTCAGATATTTTTGTGCACCTGTAAGGCGTTCAATTCTCTTATCAAGGAATTCTTCGGCTGCTTTTTGAACCAGTTCTTCTGCTTCATCACGATTATAAATGCAGTTCTTTTCATCATTAAAATTTCTGTTCCAGTATTTATAACCTGTTGCAAATCTGCTCTGGCTGTTATCAAGCACAACTTCCAGTTTTTCTTTTGGAAGATCAAAGCCTATATCTCTTTTTTCGTTTCTAAAGCAATCTGAATAAACAATTCCTTCTTCGCCATAAAGCTCTTCATCAACTTCGCCGTCATCTGCAAAAAGCACGAGCGAATTAGAAGCGCGGACCGGACAGAAAATTCCCGAAGACGGAACCTTACTTGAAAGCATAAAGCTTTATAAAACGTTCAAGTCCTTCGCAATAGCCTTTTTCCGGCAGCCAGAAACCTTCCGGTATCTGACCGAAATATTTTCTGTAAGAATAAAGGCCGCTTTCTATCTGGGCAGAAACAACAGCACCCAAATCTGCATAGTGAGGGAGGAAAATATCTGTTCCACAGGTACCAAGAATTTCAATCATTCCCTTGCGCATAAAATCTAAAAATGCAGGAATAAGTTTTCTTGAAAATTTTTCTTCGTAATCCTGTTTTATATGTTTATAATTTTCCAGAATTTCAGTTACATTCTTTTTTATGTTCTTGTCATTTGAATTTCTTTTTAATTCAAGTTCTCCGAGTGCTATACATTTATCAAGATACTGTAAATACATTTCCTGAAGAGTTTTACTTGAAAGCATGCTGCACAAAACCGGAGGAAAAACAAGTCCTATTTTGCATGGAATATTATCTTTTTCAAATTTTTCGAGCATCCACAAAAACGGAATGTATATATTTGAAATTGAATTAAAAAAATCGTTTAATATAGGAATATTTGACTGAATTTCTTCTTCTGAATATCTAATATAATCCTGAGTAAATTTAACAATAAAGCTCAAACTCTTCTTCATATTATACTCCAGCTACCTTAAGAAAAAGAATGACGGTGATTCTTAAAATGATCTTTTATCAAAACTTCTTTACCAGAAAGCGCTTCAATCGGCGAAAGCGCAAAATCTTTTCCAGGTTCGTAATCAAAAATTTCATCACATCCCTGAGGAACTTTTATAATTTCAGAAAAAGCTAAAACTTCTTTTTGAGTTAAAGAAGAATAAACCAGTTCAACTTTTAAAAATTCAATATTTCCAGGCAAAAGAATATACTGTTCCTGTGTTTTTGAGGCTAACTGAACTTCAAATGAGTCCAGCGGAACCGGATTTTCTTCATCTTCCATTGAACATACCCTAACCTTAAGGACACATCCAGGAATTTTTGAAATCTTCATCTTGTCCTGTTCATTTAAATTCCAGTAAACGAAAAGCCAAGCCGGATTTCTCAAAATCATACATATTTGAGTCTCATTATAATTTCCGCTGAAAACCGATTTCTTTTCTTCATCAGTTTCCGAAGAGATTGTCATTTCATCATCTTCATCATGTTCTTCATTCACGAGCTCTAGAATTTCTGCAATTAAAAAGCGGTGATCCAGATCTTCAGGAACATCTACGCCATATTCATCTGCAATGGCAACAAGCTCGCTAAATGACAATGTTTCAAGATAATTTCTAGTAATATTACTTTCAGCCATATTTCAAACATAATCTAGCAAAAACAGATATCTGTCAATAACTGTAATAAAAATTTTAGTTTTTAAACAAAAAAACGCTAAAGTAGACTCAAGTATTATCGATAATATAAATAAGCTGCTTGCAAACTGTGTGAGGTTTTGCAAAAGCTGGTTATAATTTTCGGGTGGAAAGTTGACATCCAGCCACCTGAGCATTAATACCATGTTTACTATATAGAAAAACCGGAAAGATTGTGAGACTTTTCGGTTTTTTTTTGTCCTGCAAAAATCAATATATTTTCAATTTATACTGTTTTTTTCATATTTTATGCCGATATTATATAGGTGGAATTGCAATTTTTTAGTTTTACAGCCATTTTTGTTGTAAAATATTGCAAAATCAGGAGAATAACTTGAATACGCTGGAATTATCCGCATTAAAAGAAGGCATGTCATTTACTGGCGATTTATACATCGACAGTACTTTTTTATTTCTTCCTAAGAATGCAGATTTAAATGAAGACATGATTAAAGCCATAGAAAAATGGCAGTTCTCCAGTGTACTTTGCGACGGCGATGTTGATTTAGGCGGCGAAATCGCTTCTTCGGTAGATTTAACTGCAACCGAAAGCACAACACTTTCAGAAATTAATAAAGAAGATTCAGATTCAAAAATAAATGATTCAATTAAAAAGGCCATTGAAAATTCTAAAAAAACTGTAATCGGAAACAGCGATAAAGACAGAATGGAAATGGTAGAGAAAGTTTATTATGAATATTTAAATTATATTGAATCTGTCTTTACACATTACGCAACTCATAAAAAAATTAATCAGGACGACCTTGAAGAAAGTATTCAGGAACTCTGTATATTTATTAAGGACCACAGACGCTATATTCTCAGAGTAAACCCTTCGGTTGAAGAAACAGGCAAAAACTTTTTGATTGTTCATACTATGAGGACAACTGTTCTTGCCCTTGCAATTGGTCTTCAGTTGCACTCGCCTCTTTCTAAAATGGTTGAACTTGGCGTTACCTGTATTATTCACGAAATCGGAATGTTAAAGCTTCCACCACAGCTTTATATGGCAAACAGACCATTAACTTCGGGAGAAAAAGCTCAGATTTCCAAACATACGGTTTTGGGTTATACAATTGCTAAGGAATTAAATTTCCCGCTTTCGATGCAGCTTGGTGTTCTTGAACATCACGAAAAAGAAAATGGAAGCGGTTATCCTAGAAAATTAACCGGCGATCAGATTTCTTCAATGGGAAAAATTATAAGCGTTGCATGTTCTTACGAAGCTATGACTTCTTCCAGAAGCTACAGAAGTGCAAAAGATACTTTTGACAGCATTATGGAGCTTATTCAGAATAAAAATCACAGTTATGACATGACTGTAATTAAAGCATTGCTGTATGCGGTTTCTCTCTACCCTATTGGAAGTTACGTTTATCTTTCCAACAGAAAAATTGCAGAAGTAATTGATTCAAATCCGGAAGATCCAAAGAATCCAATAGTTCAGATGCTTACAGAATTTGAATCAGACGGCTCGTTAAAGATTGTTCAGACAGGAAAAGACGGAATTTCAATTCTTAGAGTTCTTTCTCCTCATGAAAAACAGGATATGCTCAAGGCTGTTGAAGAAAAATATAAGGCAATAAAAGATGCTCAGTCAGAACAGGAAGCACCTGCACAGAATGCACCTCAAACTCAGCCGGAAGAACAGGTTGCTGAACAGCCTGCTCCGAAAACACCTGCACAAAGCACTGAACATACAGTATTCAACGCAGATAATCCTGAAGGAACCGAAGCTGTAGATTTGAGTTTCTTCGGCTGATAATTTAATAAAGATAAAAATTTTAATCTAAAAAACTTTAATTAAAGAATGTTCTGATTTTTTCTGCATCCTCTTTGAATTTTTCATCTACAACCGGAGGATGATCGTTAAAATAAAGAATCTGTTCCATTTCCTGCATTGATTTTACACCCCAGATTGGAATTACATTTTCATATTGGCGCATAAATCCGAATGCAAGCGGAATATTTTCTATTACACCGCCGCACAATGGCTGCATGGCTATAAAACCAACATCATTTTCTTCGCAGAGCTTTACAAGATCAAGAACGGAATCAGAAGAAAGCATATTAAACGGAAACTGAATGGTTTCGTAATAACCGCTTTCTACAGCACGGATTGCAACCTCAAGATTTGTAGTAACAATTCCAAAATGCGCTATTTTTCCGGATTCTTTTAACGAAACTAAGGTTTCATAAATTTTATCTTCGCCACCTGGAAGCGGAAGGAATTTTTCTGTTTCGAACTGATATAAATCAACCTTATCTGTATGTAAAATCATAAGGCTGTTTTCCAAATCATTTTGAATATCGTCGGGTAATTTAGAATCGGTAGTTGTAGAAAGAATGATATTTTTACGAATATCATAAAGAGCATCGCCAAGAAGTTTTTCGCTTTCGGGAGTTTTTCTTGAAGTATCAAAAAAATTAATTCCCTCTTCATAAGCCTTGCGAACAAGCTGAGCTGCATCTTCTTCACCGCCAGCTTCTGTAAGCTTCATAGCACCAAAGGCAACGCGGGAGATTAATAAGTCTGTTTTACCAAGTCGGACGTATTCCATTCTTTATCCTTATTTTATTGATGTCGGATAAAAAAAACAATTTGCGGGACGCAGTCAAAAAGGGGAAAGGGGGGCCCAGGGTCGCGATAAAATCAAGCGAAGCGAGATTTTATCGCAGGGGCACCCAGGGGGTTTCCTTTCTCTTTTTTGCCGTCGCTGGGACCCGCATTTTATTTTTTTATCTGATTACCGGCTTATACTGCTTTATTGCCTTCTGGATAAAGAATACGAGGTCGTCGAGAGCAACGCGTTCCTGCTCCATTGAGTCGCGGTAACGAACTGTTACTGTATTGAAGAGTTCGTTCTTTGAACCGTCTTCTTTTGTTTCCTGAATTGTATCGTAGTCTACAGTTACACAGAAAGGAGTACCAACTTCGTCCTGGCGGCGGTAGCGTTTTCCTACAGTTCCAGAAGTATCGTAGTCAGTTACAAAGTCTTCTTTAAGAAGGTGCTGGATTTCCTTTGCTTTTTCTGCAAGACCGTCTTTCTTCATCAAAGGCAATACTGCAACAGTGATTGGTGCAAGGCGTGGGTCAAGGTGAAGAACTGTACGGTAATCATCTTTTCCGTCTGTACCAACGTTCTGCTCTTCGTATGCTTCACAAAGGAACATAAGGAAGTTACGGTTCAAACCAGCTGATGTTTCAATTACATATGGAACATAGCGTTTGTTTCCGTCTTCCTGATCGATATAAGACATATCCTTCTTTGAATATTCCATGTGCTGGCTGAGGTCAAAGTCTGTACGGCTGTGGATACCTTCAATTTCTTCAAATCCGATCGGGAAGTTGTAAGTAATATCGTAAGCGTCTTTAGCGTAGTGAGCAAGCTTGTC
>CAMVBP010000030.1 GCA_947165795.1 uncultured Treponema sp. | reverse complement strand
CTCGTTCTATTTCTTTCCTTCCCTGTTATGTCAAACAACTTGTCGCATTGAGTAGCGACGGTGAAAACTAATGTATACTTAAAAATAAAACTTGTCAACAGAATTTTTTATTTTTTTTAAAAAAATTTGCATTTTTTTTCACTTTTTTCAACGAATTTCAAGAAAATTCATTAATTAAACATATTACTGCGACGTAAAAGCTCTAAACAGGTACGTCCATTATGATAACTGGTCTTCCAATTACCACCTTTATCCTCTTTTAACAGCGGTTTTCCATTAATATCAACGGAATTCCACCATTCTCCGCCTGTTTTATCAATCTGAAAATTCAAAATCCAGTTCCATTGTTTTATGCATGCATCTGCAAATTTCTTTTCTCCGGTCATTTCCCATGCATTATAAAAACCGTTCATTGCTTCTGCCTGATTCCACCATACACGAATCCGGTCGCGGAACGGCACTGCAGGTTCTTTAGCTGCAGCAGAATTATTGTGTTTACCCGAAGGAAGCAGGAAATTTTCCATGCATCCATTTTGATGATCAAAACCTTCTTCCAGAGAAACTTCTGCAATACGTAAAACCGTATCCCTTATTTCTGACTTAAGTTCCTGATTATTTAATTCGCAGGCAGCTTCCCATAAAAGCCAGCTCGCTTCTATATCGTGTCCGTACGAAATTTCGTCTGAAAGAGAATTCCATTCCATATCAAAAAACATTCCAAGATGTGCATTTGACTGAAGGATTTTATTTACTGTAATTTTTACAAGCTCATAAAGTGCATTGCCGGTTTCTTTTTGAACAGGACCCGCATCAGGAAAAACAACCGGTAAGGTTCTGTAAAGATTTGTATATGCTTCCATAACATGAAGATTTGTGTTCATGGATTTAGGACAATTCATGTCTTTAGAAGAAAGAATCATGTCGTCTGTTGCAGACCAGTCTCTTGCGCAGGCTTCTATGTATCCGCCTTCCGTATAATCACGGGCATGAGTTTCCAGAAGGTTAAAAATATCCAGCGCTAAATTCATGCACTCCTCAGAGGGGGGCGTTGCGGGGGCGTCGCCTGAGCCCCCGCTGGAGAGGGTAGGACACAACGAAGTGTGGCCGCAGGGGGAGTCTTCCCCCTCCCTTAATTCTTTTACTGCCGCTGCATATTCGCTCAGGCCGTAACAGCAGAAGGCTTCGCCGTAAATCTGTTTTTTTGCAACATCGGGCGTGCCGTTTGGAAGAACCTGCCAGAATACGCCGCCGTGTGTTTTATCCCAAAATTTTGTAACGATTGTTTTATAGGCAAAATCTGCCATTTCCAGATATGCTTTATTTTTTGTAAAACGTGCAGCCGCACTATACGTCCAGAGAAAACGCGAAGTCATTACTATTGAACGCGGAGTTGAAGCATTTTGTTTTCCGGAACTGTCTATGGAACCAAAAAAGCCTTCGCAGCCGGCAGTTGTGTCGCGCGAATTCTTTTCCCAATATGGAAGAATATCGTTTAATAATTCATTTTTTATTGAATCGTAAAATTCCCCGGAAAAAGTATTTTCCATATTATTTTTCATAAAGCACTCCAGTTTTTCTTTATTTAAGTAAATTTAACTAAATATTAAGTTAAAATCAAGTGAAAAAATATGAAATCACCGGAATTGTTTTTAAAATTTACAGGACTATTTCCGTTTTTTTTTATTTTCTAGTATTGCATAAATATTTTTTGATTTGTATAATTATGAGATTTTATATCACTATTTTTGCATATTCTATGCATAAATATACATTTTAGACTGTATAGAAAAAAAGGAGGCTATAGGCTATGTCAACATCAAAAGATGAGAAAACAATTATCAAGAAATTAGAAAGGCTTGCCATTCATAATGACCCTATCAACCCTAAACTTTATGTAAAATATGATGTAAAACGCGGACTTAGAAATGCGAACGGAACCGGTGTATTAGTTGGATTAACACGCATTGGTGATGTTGTTGGATACGAAATTAAAGACGGCCAGAAGGTTGCTATTCCCGGAAGATTGATTTACAGAGGCTACAATGTAGAAGACCTTGTTCATGATGCAGAGAATCAGAAGCAGTTTGGTTATGAACAGTGTGCTTATCTTCTTCTTTTTGGCGAATTACCAACTCAGGAAAAACTTGACCGCTTTAAGGAATTTCTCGGCGAAAACAGAATTCTTCCTGCAGGCTTTACAGAAGACATGATTATGAAGGCTCCGTCGCAGGATATTATGAATAAAATGGCGCGCAGTGTTCTTGCAAGCTATTCTTATGATGATAATCCGGAAGACAGAAGCATCGGTAATCTTATTAAACAGTCCATTCAGCTGATTGCAAGATTTTCTACTTTTGCGGCTTATGGTTATCAGGCAAAAAGACGTTATTTTGACGACAAGAGTATGTTCATTCATAATCCAAAAGCAGATTTGTCTACTGCTGAAAGCTTTTTGCGCTTAATCCGTGCAGATAAACAGTACACAAGACTTGAAGCAGAAATTCTTGATCTTGCTCTCATTCTTCACGCTGAACACGGTGGCGGTAACAACTCTTCTCTTACCGTTCATGTTGTTTCTTCTGCCGATACAGATACTTATTCTGCAATTGCAGCAGCCGTTGGTTCTTTAAAAGGACGCAGACACGGTGGTGCAAACATTCGCGTTGTAGAAATGATGGATGACATTAAAGAGCACGTAAAAGACTGGAGCAGCGAAAAAGAAGTTTCTGATTACATTAGAAAAATTGCAACAAAAGAAGCTTTTGATAAGTCCGGACTTATTTATGGAATGGGACACGCTGTTTATACAATCAGCGACCCGCGTGCACTTCTTCTTAAAAAGAAAGCTGAAGAGCTGGCAAAAGAAAAGGGATGCCTGGAAGAATTCGGTCTGTATAATCTCATTGAAAAGGTTGCGCCTTCTATTATTCAGGAAGTTCATAAATCTGATAAGAGAGTCTGCCCGAATGTTGATTTTTATTCAGGCTTTGTTTATACAATGCTCAATATTCCTCGCGAGCTCTTTACTCCGCTTTTTGCAATTTCGAGAATTTCGGGCTGGTGTGCTCATCGCATTGAAGAGCTTGTTAGCGGCGGTAGAATTTATCGCCCTGCATATAAAAATGTCAGCAAAGAGCGCCCTTACGTTCCAATCAAAGAACGTTAATTATTGAGCAATTAATGGCTAAAGAAAGACTTGATAAACTTCTTGCACGTAAAGGTTTTGGTTCCAGAAAGGATGTAAAAAAACTTTTACGTCAGCAGGAAGTTTTTGTTAATAATTCAAGAGTTTTTGATTCTTCCATTCAGATTGATGTTCAAAAAGATGAAGTTTTCTTTAACGGAGAAAAAATCTCTTTTGAAGAAAACTATTATCTTATGATGAATAAAAAAGCCGGCTATGTGTGCAGTTCTAAAGACGGCGAGCATTCCACTGTTTTCGATCTACTTGATGAAAATTTACGAACTCCTTACCTTCAGGAAAAACTTCACATTGTGGGCCGCCTTGATTTAGATACAGAAGGACTTTTGCTTTTTACAACCGACGGAGAATTAACTCACCGTTTAATTTCGCCAAAATCTCATATTGATAAAACTTATTACTGCGAGCTTGAACATTCAGAAGCAGAAGAATCACAGGCAGAAATTACAAAAAAATTTGAAAACGGAATTGAAGTTCCCGCCGAAGGAAACGAAGAAGCCTTTAAGGCAGAAAACGCAAAAGTAAAATGGATTGATGAAAAAACCGCGCTTCTTACAATTTTTGAAGGAAAGTACCACCAGGTAAAAAGAATGTTTGCAGCAGTTGGAAACAAAGTGGTTTATTTAAAACGCGTTTCAATCGGCGAATTAAAACTGGACGAAGCATTGAAGCCTGGTGAATACAGAAATCTTACCGAAGAAGAACTGGAGCTTTTAAAATAAGTCGAGTCAAGGCCGCTTATCTCAGGTCCTTGACTTCGTCAATAAAAAAAACGCGGGCAAAATTACTTTACCCGCGCTTAACACAGTTTTTGCTTAGTCTTCAAACAAAACTGCGTCTTTCTGGCCGTTTACCTTGTCTTTTGCATATTCAACATGGCCAATCTTATATGCCTTCATATCAGGACAGCAGTCTCTGTGATATTTAGCTGCATTTTTATTGAACATTTCAAGCACAGCATCTGCTTCTTTTGAATTAACTGCGAGAACAAAACCAATTCCCATATTGAATGTATTATAAATACTGTCCAGGTCTGCTCCGCGGCGGATAAGTTCGCCGAATACTGGAGGAATGTCCCAGCTGTCACGCTTAATAACAGAAATCAACTGCTTTTTGCCTTCTTTAGCCTTTGGATACATTCGAGGAATATTTTCATAGAATCCACCGCCTGTAATATGAACCATACCGTGAACGGCTTTTCTGTATTTTCCAAGAACTTCCATAACAGGCTTTACATAAATGCGAGTTGGAGTAAGAAGAACTTCACCGACAGTTTTTCCTGTATCTTTTCCGTCAATTACAAAAGGATCGTTTACATTTGGAACAAGCTTGCGTACAAGACTGAATCCGTTGGAATGAACACCTGTTGAAGAAAGACCAATAAGAACATCACCTTCGCGAATGTCTTCGCCGGTAATCATTTCTTTCTTTTCGCCAACGCCAACGCCAAAACCTGCAAGGTCATATTTTCCAACATCGTAGAAACCAGGCATTTCGGCAGTTTCTCCGCCAAGAAGAGCACAGCCAGTATCAACACAACCGTCAGCAACACCCTTTACCAGATCAGCGGCAACTTCAGCTTCAAGCTTTCCGCAGGCAACGTAATCAAGGAAGAACAAAGGCTGAACACCGGAACAAAGAATATCGTTTACGCTCATTGCAACACAGTCAATTCCAACTGTATCGTATTTTTTCATCTGGAAAGCAATGTCGAGTTTTGTTCCAACACCATCAGTTCCACTAACCATTACAGGATTCTTATATCCCTTTGGAATTTCGAACATACCGTTAAAACTTCCAAGTCCTGTCAAAAGTCCTGGAATTGCAGTTCTTTTTGCATGTTCCTTATACTTATCAACTGCGCGGTAACCTTCTTCAACATCAACACCTGATTCTTTGTAAGATGCCATTGTTTGCTCCTGTATAAGCCCTCTGGCGGGCGTGTAATAATTTGGGCGTTCCCCTCGCTATCGCTCGGGTCGCTACGTTCCGGGTTCCGCTTTCGCTCCATTCGTCCGCAGCATTTTGCTGCTCCCGAACAGCTTCGCTGCCCTTCACATCGCTAACGCATTTACTGATTATAAAGTAAATCGCCCTGCGTGAAAACAGGGCTGTAAAATTTTATGAAATTTATTTTCCAAACTGCAAACAATCCCTGCTGAATTCCGAAATGCCAGATAAATAACGCTTGTACCAGTTTCTTATATTCTCATTTTTTGAAAGCAAAAGAAAATCCATATTTCCAAGAAAACTTATTTTTTTATAATTCTCTCTTATTTCCCACATCTCATCACTCGCATTCGGATTGTAATAAGGATCAGGATCAAAACTGAATTTCATGTCTTTCAAAAGTGATTCAAGGCTTTTTTCAAGCGCATTATCATAATTCAAAAATTCAATTTGATTTTGAATCTCTTCAAGTTCATCATTCAAACTGGAAAAATCATAAAAATCAAAATTTTTCAGTCTGTAAAAAAAATTCTTCTGCTCGTGCAATTCAGGAAAATCATCGTAAGGCAAATTATAACACGGCGAATCTTCAGTTATGTTTCTTATCAAATCAGAAATTTCATTTACTTCCGATTCAACATTTTTGCATTTAAAAACATAATAAAACATTGCGTCGTATTTTGTTGCGCCATAAAAAATTACATTGTCATCTGCATCAACAAGCACCGAACTTTGAATTCCCGTGTAACCATACTTATCATTATTTTTATCAAATAAATATTTTTGAGGTTCCTTTACGCGCGCTTCAATTAAATTTTCTACAGACATTTAATTTTAGAATTTTACATCAATTCCAGTTGCAGCAGCATTATCTGCCAGTTTTTTTCTGAAAGCCTTTAATTTTGCGGAAAGTTCAGCATCCTGCAATGCAAGAATCTGAAGGGCAAGGTAAGCCGCATTTTTTGCACTGTTAATTCCAACTGTAGCAACAGGAATCTGTGGAGGCATCTGAACAATACTCAAAAGAGCGTCCATTCCGCCAAGACCATTTGATTTATCAGAAACACATTCAAGCGGAACACCAATCACAGGAAGAGTTGTAATACCTGCAATTACGCCGGGAAGTGCAGCTGCAAGACCGGCACCAGCAATAATTACCTGACAACCGTCTTTTTCTACCTGTTCTACTGTTTGCTTAAGTAATGCTCCGGCACGATGAGCAGAAATGATATATGCCTTATAATCAACGCCGAATTCTGTAAGAACATCGGCAGCCTTTTTCATAGTGTCTTTATCAGACGCTGAACCGAAAAAAATTGCAACCTTCATAAAAGAGTTATAGCATAAATATACATTCATCACAATAACCCGGAAATTAAAGGTGCAATTTCAAAAAATGAGTAAGTCAGTTATTTTTCCAGATTAACTACAATTCCATCAACACTGATATTCGGCTTTCTGTAAATATATTTTAACGGATGGTAATCAAACGCATTGTTTATCCAGCCGCCAAGACAGGATAAATTCAAAACATTAAACGAAACCGGATGACAGATAGGAATTATATAACCGCTGTCCAAAAGTCTTGTTTCTGCCTGCGCTAAAAGTTCATATCTTTCCTGCGTATTTACATAGGCTGCTTTTTCTATTAAAGAATCAAATTCTTTATCTGAATAGCCCGAATCATTCAGCGTAGAATTACTTCTGAACAGTTCAAGGAAAGCAAGAGGATCTGCAAAATCGCCAATCCATGTATAACAGAAAATATCCGCGTCAGAAACGCGCATGCTCTGAATATAATTATACGAAGAAATTTCTTCAATGTTCACATCAATTCCAAGCGGATCCAGAGCCTTTTTTAATTCATTTATGTTTTCTTCGGACAAAACATTCTTTGGAAGCTGTATTTTAAGAGGAAGCTTTTCGTCTGCAGAAATTTTATATTTTTTCCGTGCTTCTTCCATCAGTTTTTTTGCTTCAAGCTCGTCGGTATAAGAAAAACCTTCCACTGTCGGATAACCTACAAGCGGATAAACTAAAGTTGTTGCCGCTACATAAGAATCTTTTCTAAAATTTTCCCAAGGCAAAGCTTCTAAAACTGCATTTCTAAATTCCTGATAATCCCATACAGATTTTGTTTTTGATTTAGGATATTTTTTTTCTGAATTTCTGAAGAACAAAAACTGAGTTGCAAATTCCGGATTAACCTGAGTAAGCTGCTTATTAATCGTAAGGTTCAAATCTATATCGCTTGTAACCCAATCTGCAAATCCTATATTCATCATATATGCATTTTCTGCCTTGTCATCAGACTGCCAGAAAATTATTTTTTCCATAACCGTATTATTTTTATCCCAGTATTCAGGATTTTTCTTTAAAAAATAACAGTTGGAATCTATATCTTCCAGTTCGTACGCACCGCTGTAAACAAAAGGATCTGTACTTACAATTACAAAAGAAGTATGACACAAAACACTCGGAAGATAATTTGCCGGAGAGTTCAAATGAATGGAAATTGTATTGTCATCCAGACAATAAATTCCTACGTTATCTGCAGAACCTTTTCCCGTTCTAAAATCCTCTGCGCCTTCAATTATATCGAGCATGGAACTGTATGGTGCTTCTGGTTCGGAAAGCAGCATTAAAAATGATTGCCTTACGGCCTGAGAGTTGATTGGTTTTCCATTGCTGAATTTTGCGTCTTTTCGCAGCGTTATCTGGCAGCGCTTTTTATCTCTGGAAAGTTTATAATTTTCTGCAAGCGCAAATTCCGGTTCAAGGGTAATCGGATTATAAGAAAAAAGACCTTCGTACAAAGAAGAAAGCAAAAAAGAATCATTCGAATATTGAGTAATCTGAGGATTCATCTCATGCTGTCTTACAGGTTCAACAATTATAAGAGTTGTTTTTCTGTCGAACTGAGACAAATAGCTGTCATAAAATTCAGAATCGACAACATCCTCTACGGCGTCATTAAAGTCTATTGAATCAAAAGTATTATTCCGTGAATTCTGCGAAAAAACATTATTGAATATTCCGCAGGCACAGAACAAAAAAAGAATAGAAAAAATTTTTTTACTCATCGGTAATCCCCAGCTTCTGCATTTGCTCTGCTTCTTCTTTAAAAGAAATATACTCACCTCTTTTTTTGTTGGTGTTTACGATTGAATTCCTTAAAGCCGAAAGTTCAATCTGCATTCCTTTTACTTTAGCTTTTAGAGAAGCCTCTACAGAATTTTTAAAATGAGCATCCAGAGAATTTATCTTTGTAAATATTGATTGAATTTCTGAAAGCTGTTTGTTAACAAAACTCAGAATAACGTCTTCGTTACAACTTTCTATCTTAGAAAATTCAGGACCCTTTGTTGCAATTCCATTATAAATTTTTTCTTTTTTACCAATATCAAGCATAAAACTTATAACCGAAAGCTTTTCCATGCGTTCGCCGCCGGTTTTTGGATCCTTTATTTTTACAAGAATAATTCTTTCCTTTTCTTTTATATTCAAGGCTTTTTTAAGTGCATCAAGCAGTTTTGCAAAAAAGTTCTTCTTCTTTTCAAAAAGCAGATTGAAATTTTCAGAAAGCTTTGCGCGCAACTGAGAAAGTGTCGGCGCACAACCGGACAAAGAAATAACTGTTGTAATTAATAAATCCTTTGAAGAAGGACCTTCGTTCTTTTTCTGAACATTCTGCTGAACCTTAGGCTGAAGCTTTTTTAAAACAGCTTCACGCTTTTTATCTTTATTTGCGCCTAGATCTTCATCTACAATTTCGCTTACAAGATCATTATAAAATGGAAGTGCCTTTCCCAATGCCTTAACAAAATTTTTCTTAATTTCTGTCATTTCGTTTTCGGCAGATGACATGGCATTTTCTTTATTAAAGCTTGGATTAGAAAAAACCATTTTTCTTATCTGAGCTTTATAATATTCACGCCAGAAAAGGCCGTATTCATTTAAGCTTTTGTCTATTTCATCAACAGCACCCTGACACTTATTTACACTGTCATTTATCATGCTTTGAAGTACGCTTGGCGCACCATTTCTTGCATTAGCAAGTGCAATTGCAAGTGCACGGGTATTCATTTTAGGATTATTGGAAGAAAGATTTGTCCATTCAAAGACTTTGTTAAAATCTATAAGCTTTTTTACAGTTGCCATATTAAGTTCTTCAACAGAAAAACGCATATATGTGCAAATATAATCCAGCATTGTTTCGTAATCAGAAAAACGCTCTCCAAAAACTGTACCTAAATCTGATTCAGAAAAAACGTCTGTAGCAGGCAGCCTGATTTCTGAAATTCTCTTATCCAGACGGTAAGGATCAGATTCAATAACTGAACGTTTTACCAGAACATCGTACATATTCTTAATGCAGGTATGCAAAAGCCTGTATTTCACAAGCAAATCCTGCAAAGCTTCTGAATTGTACCATTCTACTTTTTGAGAAACCAACTGTTGTAGTTGTATAGCAAAATCATTTTCTTCCATATCGCTATATTATCGGCATAAAAGTACTATTTGCTTAGAATCTTTACAGAAAGTCCTGGAACTGCAGCTGAAATGTTAAAATTAATAAATGAACCGTCTTTTTCCGGAGATTGAACAAAAAAATACGTTCCGTCCTCCGAAAGTTTAATTTTTCCCTTTACAACCTTATCTGCCTTAAATTCTGCATCGGCTCCATTTTCGGTAATAAGATAGCGGGCCTTTGGAGAAACATAAATAGAAATTTCCTTCTTTACTGTTTCTACCGGAACTTCATCTATAATTTCTGTTTCTGTAACTTCTCTTGCATCCAGGATAACCGCATTTGTTTTGGCTACAGTCATTAAGTTATCGAGCGCTGTTTCATATTTTTCCTGCTGAAGAAGTTTTTCTGATTTTGATTTTTCAATTTCGCCTTCAAGCTGATTTTTTTCCTGATAATAAGAAACGGTTGTTTCAGAAAATGACTGTCCCATATCATCAACCAGAGCTCTGGAAGAAGCAACGTATTTTGGAATGGAATTTTCCTGAGGTACCGAAGAAACTGCTTTATCAAGATATTCATATTTTCCATAAATTTCCTGATACCCCTGCAGATATTCGACAAATCTTTCGTCCGTAATTTCATTATTTTCAGCAATTTGTTCAGCATCAAATTTTTTTACACCGGAAGCAGACTGAATAATCTCCGAAGCCTTCTGATCATTTATAACAGGATCAAGTAAATCTATCCGCGCCTGATAAATTGCCGCAACTTCCTTTGCGGTATTTCTTACGTCCTCTGCATTCTTTTTACGAAGCTGCTGCAGAGTTTCTTCCAATTCAGAAATTCTTTCTTCATAATCCTTGCTGATTTTCTGAATTTCCAATTGCTGAACCTGTCTGTTACTGTCTACTGCAAGTTCATTCTGGCGGGCCGACTTTACCTGATTTTCATCAAAGCGATCGAGCTGTTTTTTGTATTCTTCTATCTGGCGGTCTGCCTTTTGAATTTTTGCCTGAAACTCTTCATCAACAGCTTTTCTTTTGTTCTGCGCATTTTCGTTTATCAGACGAATTCTATTTTCGTAATCTTTTTTGTTTTTTAATTTCATGGAATCAACGACATAAATTTCATTTTCTTTTTCTGTCTGAATTGCTTCCAGCTGCGATGTCCATTCTATTTGAATTTTTCCTCTGTTTTTTACGGCGTTATCGTAGTTTGCCTGAACCGAAGAAACTGAATTTAAAAGACTTCGCAAATTCAAATCATCAAATTCCGTAAGGCTAACTTCAATTTCTTTATCATGAACATTGATAACCTTCTGCATAATAAATGCGGTTAAGAAAACACCTAAAAGACAGCCAAGCAGAACAAGAAGGACAAACGGCGAACGGTTCTTCTGAGTCTTTTCATATTCTTCTATAATGTTGTAATTCTTACTTCTGGAAGTCTTATGAATTTTATCAAGCTCGTCTCCCAAAAAGAGCAGCACTTCCTTGTGAATTTTATTTTCTTTTTCAAGCTTTTTTATTTTGTCGCCATTGTCCATATTCCACTCCAATTCTCTGGTGCGCTTTTACTTCCCATTCTTTCAAGGAAAACCTCTGTAACTTCAAGCTCTGCTTTTTTAAAAATTCTTTTTGCAGCCCTCCAGTCTCCTTCGTAATATAATTTTAAGCCTTCTTCAAATATTTCATATTTTTCAATAAGCGAGTTATCCATAACTTCGCAATCGAACGGGAAGAAAATCTTTTTACCTTTTGTTTTTCCTTTAACCTGAACGGTATCAATTTCAAAAAATTTATAGCGTTCAGAAGCTTTGCTCACTTCATCTTTAATATATTCAGAAACAATAACAGGTAAGTGATAAATTCTTGTAAGGCCTTCAAGACGACTTGCAGAGTTTACTGTATCGCCAATTACAGTATTTGCCATATGTGCCTGGCGTGGATCTGAACTGTCGTTTCGTCCGATAGTTCCATAGAAAACATTTCCGCCGTCAATACCAACGCCGACATCTACGGAAACTGCCTTAAATACCTTTTCTTCCGAATCGGTAAGCTTTCGCGTTTTTTCTATCTCTTCGCGGCGAACTACCATTTCTTCTCTAAGCCGCTGAGTTTCTTGTGTAATTTCCCATGCAGATTTTATAGCTTCTAAAGATTTTGATTCTTTAGCTTCAAAGGTTCCATAAATGGCAAGAACTGCATCTCCGATAATTGAACCAATAATTCCATTATTATGGTGAACTCTGTTTATTACGCGGTTATAATGAACATTTAATACTTCAATGATATCGTTTCCTAAAGTTTCTGTTCGATATGTAAAACTTTTTACATCGGAAAAAAGCATTGTTAATTCACGCTGACTGCCTTCCAGTCCAACATTTTTTCCTGAATAAGCTTTTGCAACAATATCCTTAGAAACAAATTTCTGGAACGTTCCAAGCAAATTGTTTATCTGCGAAGAAAGTGAATTGAACGAAGCGGCCATGTAAGTTACGTCATCATTTGGTGCTTTGGAAATATCAATTAAATCAAGCTGCTTTTTTTCCTGCATCTGAATAAGGTCTTCCGTAAATGAACGCATTACAGAAAATTCTTTGTTCAAAATAACGTAACCGACGATTACAAAAAACATGGTTAAGATAAAAATCAAAACTGAAGAATAAATATAAATTCTGTTGTTTTCCTTTTTAATATCTGAACGTAGCTCCGCACGGATTATAAACATATTCCATTCATCATGAAATTTGTAAACTCCAAAATATTCACCTTCTGAATTATTGAAAGAAATTGAACCTTCTTCTATTCCGTTTTCCTGCTGCTGAATAATTTTATCTAACGCAGAAGTATCGCTAAAAGAAGCCGGATTTTCTTTTCCGCCATCCGAAGAAAGCTGATTATTGCAGGTAAAGAATTTTATGGTTCCGTCTTTTTGAATTCCAAGCGCAAGACTGTTCTTTTTAGAAAATCCGGATTCGGCCATTTTCTTTAATGAATAAAAGCCGTCTTCCTCGTTGCCGGAATAAAGATATATCTGAAACTGATTCGAAGCATTATTGTACAGTTCCTTTAACTGCTCAATCATAATCGTATTATTTAAGTTAATAATTTCGCGCTGCGTAAACTGAATCGAAATAAAATTGGTCGCAAAATTAGAAAGGACAATAATAGAAATAAAAATTAAAAGGATTTTTAAACCGATAGGAATAATTTTTGTTTTTCCAACTTTAGAAAACAAACTCAGCAAAACATTCTCCCAGGTGTACCGACCGTGGTCGGACAAGGATACCAGGACTGATATGCAGACATGCATTCATACCGTGCACCTTATACACAAAATCTAAATTTCACTTTCTCCGGTTTGTCTTTTTTGAATTTGCATAAATACTTAATTTACGCAGTTTTTCTACTTTCTTAAGTTGATACAATAATTATAAATGAATTGCACAAAACTGACAAATTTTTTATCATAAAAGTACATTTTTTATCCGAGATGAAATCATGAATAAAGATAATTCAAAAAAATCGATTATACGTTCTGGCCTTGTACTTACATTAATGACTTTTGCGTCCCGAATTATGGGACTTATCCGAGAAACAACAAAAGCGTCTTTTCTTGGAACAGGACTTTTTGCAGACAGTTTTTCGGTTGCTTTTATGATTCCAAATTTATTCCGAAGACTTTTTGCAGAAAACGCAATTTCGGTAGCATTTATTCCAACTTTTAAGGATTATCTTGCAAAAGGAAATTCTGATGATAATAAAAAATCAACTCAGGAAT
>CAMVBP010000029.1 GCA_947165795.1 uncultured Treponema sp. | reverse complement strand
AATTATTATTACCGGAATGAAAAATAATGAATTCCGCCAGGTAAACATAAAGGCAACAGATGAAATGCTTTTCAGTCTTCTTGAAGCAACAATTTTTAGAATAGCAGTTTTAAATCAGACAGATATGACTGATATAAGAAAGGCTGTAGATTCCGCAGTATCCTTTATTGTTAAATAAAAAATACTTTTCTGTGTTTTAAATTATTTGTCTAAAAAATCCTTGGCTTCTTTTTCGCCTTTAAAAATTCTTTTTTTATTCAGCACTTTTTCATTAATCTGTACATTCTTTACATTCAGCATATGAGCCAGACATTGTTTTAATTCAGCCACGTTGTATTCTCCGTAAAGTTCTATTTCATCCGGAATTTTATTTGTGAAGGAATTTTTGAAGTATACTGTCTTTCTCCACTCGAAATTACACTTACTATTTTTATGAATTCTTTTTTGGAATATTTTTCAAAAAAAATCTTCCGGCAAAATAATATCTTCAATGGAAAAGTCATAAACATAACCGTCCACCTGTTCACGCGACATCTTACGTTCACAAGTTAATAACCAGCCGGAATCTGTCTTACCTAAAGACAAATCCATGTCGTACATGCCTTCCCTATCGCCGCTTCTCAGATGCGGAAAATGAATGAACGAATTATCGAATGCATAAAGCCTTGAATAATCTTCTAAAGGATTAAAACGCATTTAATTCTCCTTCTGCTACTTCACATAAAATATGCTTAAAAAAAACAGGTTTTGCAAAGCAAAACCTGTTTTCGTTTCTTCTGATTATTCTGCTATATTTTAGTCACCAATCTGTTTCTGATATTCTTCTGAAATATAATCAGAAATCTGGTAACTTGTATCAAGTTTCATTGCATTGTTGAACAATTCCATTTTCATAGCTTTTTCTTTAACTTTATCGCTGTTTGAAATAGAAGAAACTTTATCAACAATTTTGACTGCAGTTACATCGTTTTTGTTTGTACTGATTTTATCGTTCAATATATAACGAGTCCTTACAACGCTTGCACTTGTTGAATAATACTGAACCTCTGTAAAAGTATATGCACCGATACTCTTTGTCTGTGAACCTACAACAACTAAAGTTCCTCTTTCAAGTACAGCATTAATAAAAGAAGAAATCTGAGGCTTTGTAAAAATTGTTGTATCATCGAGTATTACAGAAAGCTGAGAACCTAAAGCCATTTCTGATTCGCGTACATAATAAGTCTTCTTTTCATAAGAAACCTGATAAAATTTTAGCTTAGGATATGTTTCACTTTTTGTAACAAGATCAAATACAACAGGTTCATCGCTGAGAACTTCAAGTTCTGTACCAGCTGGAACGTCTGTAGAATATTCTACTCCACCCTTTCCATTATCTACTCTAAGCGCACCATTATCGCGAAGCATATATCCTTTTGATTTTGCAAAGAGTGCCAGACTTAAAAAACTAAAAATTGTAAAAATAATTAACTTTTTCATTTTCATTCCTCCGGTTTGTAATTAGCGCTCGTCATAGTAATCTGAATAATCATCATAGTCATAATAACCGTAGTCATCTTCATAACCATAATCACCTTCGTAATTATAATCATAATCGTCTGAATAACCGTATCCGCCGTAATCATCATCGTCGTAATAATATCCGCCTTCGTACCAGTCATCGCCATCGCCATCGTATTCATAGTCGTCATCATAATAAGAAGATGTGAAATAAGACTCTGTTGTTGAATACAATAGAGGATAAATTGCTTCTGAATTAAGAATTTTTCCCTTAACCCAGGTATAAAGATCTTCTGCTGAAGAATAAGAATAATCATAAGGGTAAGTAATCATCATTGTTGCAAGTTCATTAATTACCTTACATGTTTCATCATAATGTTTCTCGTCTAATGCATTTTCTGCAGCAACTGCGGCTTCCATTTTGTAATAGGTTTTAATGAAATCTACAGCAGCTTCGTAATTTGTAACAGAACTTCCACTTACAAAGATTTCTTTTCCATATGGATTTCCATCATAAATTACACAGGCAACAAAACCATCCTTTTCTGCAAATTTTGTTGCAGGACAGATTTCGCCTTCTTTAATCATTGTGCTTAAAATACTTATTCCATCTGGCTTTGAATATGTCATTGCATCAGTTAAAGCAATATACGATTCTGTACATCCTTCAGGAGCAATAAAAATATCACGTGTCCAATAATCTTTGTTATTATAAGTTACGTGAATAAATTCAAGCTCTTTTTCTTCACCAGTTGAAACAACGCGTCTGATTGCTTTTTTCTGTTCAGCAGAACCATCTTTATTAGTATAAATCTGAACATCATCTCCGACTTCTGCTTCTACAGTT
Organism: uncultured Treponema sp.; assembly: GCA_947165795.1. Next base: position 11,401 of record CAMVBP010000029.1, on the reverse strand, counting down.
GCATACATTTTTCCATCATCCTGCTCTTCATACAAAACCCAGCCGGAATAAATAAATTTTGTACGAATCATTTTCTGCTTGCTTTCTGCAGCTTTTCCAGTTTCAGCCGATGCTTTTTTTTCATTTCCTTCTTTATCACCACAGGAAATAAAAGCAAAACCAGTTAATGCAAGCAAAAGAATTAACAATGCTCTTTTCATAGTAAACCTCTCATTTTACTTTTTATTTTGCTATATAATATAGAAAAATCTATAAAATATAAATATTTTTTATTTAAAAAAAGAAAAAAAATAATAATTTTTTTCAGAAAAGTGAATATTTTACCGTATAGAATTAATATTTTTTCATTCATTTATACGAATCCGTGCTATAATTATACAGTATGAAGGAAATTGAAAAGAAAAAAACTGGAGTGGTTATTCCACTTGGCGCTTTATATACAAAAGACTCTGCTGCTATTGGAGAATATCCTGATTTAAAAGCTTTTGGCGATTTTTGTAAAGCTTCAAATCTTGATATAATTCAGCTTCTTCCTGTAAACGATACAGGAACTCAGAGTTCTCCATATTCAGGATTATCTGCTTTTGCGCTTCATCCTATTTATATCCGCATAAAGGATATTCCGAATTTTGATGCACAATTAAAAACAGATAAAAAACTGAATAAGCTTTACAGTGATTTTTGTGAAAAGAATAAATATACTCCGCGCTATAATTATGACGGAATTTTAAATGATAAAATTGCAATTCTTAAACAGCTGTATGAAGAAACAGAACCCGGAAAAACCGGAAAGGCAGATGAAGAACTGTCTAAATGGATAAAGGCAAATTCCTGGGTTAAGATTTATGCTGTTTATAAAAATTTAAAATGGAACTACATGCAGGCTAGCTGGAAAAGCTGGCATGAAAATGATCAGCATAAAACAGAGGAAGAAATTCTTGGGCTGTGGAATAAAATGGCATTTAAAAAAGAACATCTTTTTTATGCCTGGATTCAGATGATTGCAGAACGTCAATTTTCTGATGCTGTTTCTTATGTTCATTCTCTTGGAATAAAGCTTAAGGGCGACATGCCTATTCTTATGAATGAAGATTCGTGCGATGCATGGGCCTATCCGCAGTTTTTTAATCAGAATCTTAGGGCTGGTTCTCCCGCAGACGGAGGAAATCCTGCCGGACAGAACTGGGGCTTTCCAACTTACAACTGGAAAAACCTTAAGGCAGAAAATTACAGCTGGTGGAAAAAACGCCTTATAGAAGCTTCTAAATATTATGACGCTTACAGACTCGATCATATTCTTGGATTTTTCCGAATATGGGCAATTCCAGATTCAGACTGCAATGCTCTTACAGGACACACGGAACCTTACGCTGCCATAAAACGTGAAGACCTTTATGTGCTTGGTTTTGACGATAACAGAATAAGATGGCTTTCTAAACCTCATATTCCAACAGGAATTGTAGAAGACATTACCTGGAATCACGAGGCGGCTCATAATATTCTTAAACTTTTATGTACAAAAATTGACGGCGAAGAGCTGTGGCTTTTTAATTCAAATGTAAAAGGTTCGGCTCAAATTGCAAATACAGATTTTGGTGAGCTTTGTAACGAAGAAGCCGCTGTAAGAATAAAGAATGCCCTTATTGAAAAATGGTCAGACATTACTTTGCTTGAAACTGCAAAAAATAAATTTGTTCCTCTGTGGACTTATGGAAGTTCAACCTCGTGGGGAACTTTAAATGAAAACGAAAAATCTGTTTTGCAGGAATGCTTTAATTCGCTTAATGAAAAAAATGAAAAGCTTTGGAAAAAGCAGGCTGACGAAATTTTTGAAGCCATAACAAAAGCAGTAAAAATGATTCCTTGCGGCGAAGACTTAGGCATAAATATTGAATGCGTTCCTCAAACAATGAAGGAACATGCAATTCTTGGATTAAGGGTTGTACGCTGGTGCCGCAAATGGGGAGAAGCCGGTCAGCCTTATGTTCCGTTTGCAGATTATGAACCGCTTTCCGTTACAACAACTTCTGTACACGATTCTTCTACTTTGCGTGAATGGTGGGAAGAAGAAAAAGAAAGTGTAAAAGCCTTCATACTGCAAAATGCAGATTTCTTTGGAATAGAAACAGGTGCCGGCAACGGTCCTCTATTTACTGCACCAAAAGAAGAAATTGAACCAAAAGTAAATGCAATAGCAGATCAACAGTTCAGTCCGGAGATTGCACAGAATATTCTTAAAGCTTCGGCTACTGCTGCAAGCCAGTGGTTTATTCCGCCTCTTCAAGATTTTATTTACATGGATAAATCTTTGTGGCTGGATAAGGCAAGTAATGAACGAATTAATGTACCGGGAACTGTAACGGACTTTAACTGGACATACAGATTACCGCTATCATTAGAAGATTTGTTGAATAATAAAAAACTTATAGAAAAAATTCAAAATATCAGCAGGAGATAAAGGTTCTAGGTTCCAGGTGCCAGGTTTCAGGAAATATTTTATCCTAAAACCTATAACCTAAAACCTATACCCCAGGAACAAAAATGAAGATTTCACACAACGAATTTCACATCTCAAAAAAAATACGCGACCTCTGTAATTTTGACGGAGGACTTTTTGCTTCCAGCGGAAATGTAGTTTTTGCGAATATGCAGAATGTGCGCGCGTTTCAGATTTTAATTAACAATGTATTTGAGATTCGCGGAGAAGAAAATAAAAAGCTTTCGGCAGGTCAGCTCAACGCCATGGGCCTGATTGATGAAATTCTTCATTATGTGTGTATGCTTTACCGCCGCGATAAAGTGCTCACTTTTATGGATGACCTGCTTGCTTCTCTGGACAAAGAATTTGGGCGCAAAGAAGTAGACAGTCTCCTGCTTGATTTTATACGTGAGTTTCCTCCGGTTGCAGTTTATAAAGAAAAAATCAGACCGGAAGAATATCTTGCGGCAACAGAGCTGGATGCGGGAACAGGCGTTGAACGTACAAACCGCGCACAGACTTTAGAAGAACTGATTCTTCTTCACCTTGCAAATGAGAACAAGGCCTTTGAGCCGTTTATGATTATGTTCTCGGATAAAGAACTTGCAAAAAATAAACTGTATGCAAAAAGCTGGAAGTCCATTCAAAAATATGCGGCAGGCCAGCCAGTATTCGGTCCTTTTAATCATGATTTAATTACACTGCTTCGTGAACCTCAGGTATTTGCGCCGGACAGCCTCCGCGGACAGCTTGAATATCTTCAGAAGTATTGGGCTGATTTTCTTGGCGAATGGCTTAAAAGAATTCTTGCCGGCATGGATACAATTTCCGAGGAAGAAAAGGCTGCATGGCATGGCTTTGGCGGCGGCGATCTTCCGGATATGATTCCTTATTCTTTTGAAAATCTGATGAATGAATATGAGCGTTTTAGTGCCGACAGTGAATGGATGCCAAAAGTAATTCTGATTGCGAAGACTGTTCTTGTCTGGCTGGATCAGCTTACAAAACAGTACGGCTACCCTATTACTCGTCTTGACCAGATTCCGGATGCAGAACTTGATAAGCTTCGCGACGAGGGCTTTACCGGCCTCTGGCTCATTGGTCTTTGGGAACGCTCAAAGGCAAGCCGCCGCATCAAACAGATTTGCGGAAACCCGGAAGCAGCTGCTTCTGCCTACTCTCTTTTTGATTATAATATTGCTTCGAATATCGGCGGCTGGGACGCCCTTGCTAATTTACGTCAGCGCTGCTGGCAGCGAGGAATCCGTCTTGCTTCTGATATGGTTCCAAACCACACAGGTATGGACGGCGACTGGGTTATAAATCATCCTGATTATTTTATTCAGCGCCGCGATAATCCGTTCCCACAGTACACTTTTAACGGCGAAAACCTTTCGCAGGACGGTCGCGTTTCACTCTTCCTGGAAGATCACTACTACAGTAAGGACGACTGTTCTGTAGTTTTCAAACGTGTTGATAATCAGACTGGTGACACAAGATATATTTACCATGGAAACGACGGTACAGGACTTCCTTGGAACGATACTGCTCAGATTGACTTTTTGAATCCGACAGCAAGAGAAGCCGTTATGCAGGAGATTCTGCATGTTGCGCAGAACTTCCCTATCATCCGTTTTGATGCGGCAATGGTTCTGGCTAAAAAATCTATCCGCCGCTTGTGGTACCCGGAGCCAGGACACGGAGGAGATATTGCAACACGTTCAGAAACCGGCTTGAGCACTCAGCAGTTCAACGATGCAATTCCTAATGAATTCTGGCGCGAGGTTGTAGACCGCGTTGCCGCAGAATGTCCTGATACGCTGCTGCTTGCCGAAGCCTTCTGGATGATGGAAGGCTACTTTGTACGAACTCTTGGTATGCACCGTGTTTATAACTCGGCTTTCATGAACATGCTCAAAAAAGAGGAAAATCAGAAATACCGCGAAACTGTAAAAAATACAATCACCTTTGATCCGCAGGTTCTTAAGCGCTATGTAAACTTTATGAACAATCCGGATGAGGAAACTGCCATTGCCCAGTTCGGCGACGGCGACAAATATTTTGGTGTATGTACCCTGATGATTACAATGCCGGGACTTCCAATGTTTGGTCATGGCCAGATTGAAGGCTTTACCGAAAAATACGGCATGGAATATACAAAAGCCTACAAGGATGAAAAACCAAGTCAGTACCTTGTAGACCGCCACTGGCACGACATTTTCCCACTGATGAAAAAACGTTACCTCTTCTCCGGCGTAGACAACTTCCTTTTCTACGATCTTTGGGAAGACGGCCATGTAAACGAAAATGTGTTTGCCTATTCTAACGGAGCCGGTGACGAACGAGCGGTAGTTTTCTACAACAACAAGTATGACCGCGCCGCCGGCTGGATTAAACAGTCTGACCCTTATGCTGTAAAGACAGGCAATGGCGATGAAGTAGTAATGAAATCACGCAGCATCTCTGAAGGGCTTAATTTGACTGCCGAAGATGATAAATACTGTATCTTCCAGGAACATAAAAGCCGCCAGTGGTTTATACGCAAGAGCAGCGAAATCTGCGAAAAGGGAATTTTTGTAATGCTTAACGGTTTTGAATATCAGGTTTACCTGAACGTTCATCAGGTGAGCGACGAAGCTGATCACCGTTACAAAATTCTCTGTGAATATCTTAATGGAAAAGGCTGCAAAGATATTGAAACTGCATGGCAGGAATTAATTTACAAAGACCTTTATGTTGCAATGAACGCTTATGCTAAAAAAGCATTGCCTGATATTTTTGACAGCTTTGGATTAATTAAGTCTCAACCGGTTGCAACAGAAATTTCTTCAACGGCAAAATCTTCTAAAACAAAGACAACCAAAATCAGAAATGTGAAAATTGCTTATGAAAGCTGGCAGAAAGAAGCAACTGTATTCTTTAATACCGTTCAGAAATTTATTGGTAAGAGCGAAAAGATAGATTCTAAAAAAGAATTCAGCGAAGTGCAGAAGCGTATTAAGCTTCTGGAAAAAATCTGTAATGGAGAAAAAATTAAAAAGCCTGCAGATATTTCTAAAGCGCTGCTCAAAATTTCAGAACCGCAGAAATTTGCAAAACTTTTAATTCAGGAAAATTCTGACTTACAGGAATGCCTTATCTGCTGGGCACTGTGCGGAAGCCTTGCAGACAGCGGCTATGCAAATCAATTCTCGTTTGCAAGAAAGTTCAACCAGTTTATTAAGGAAACTGATATTTCCGATAAGGACATCAGAACTTCTCTTACAAAGCTTCTTCTTCTTGCTGAAGTAGCAAATTCTCATAACATCGCAAAACAGTCAAAAATTACTGCACTGCGAATTGTAACGCTTCTTGCAGGAAGTAAATATTCCGGCATTCTTTCCGGAACAAATTACTTTGACGGCGTATGGTGGTTCAATAAGGAAATAAGCGATTACAGCCTTGCAATTACAATTCTGTTAATGTTCCTTAAAGGAAAGCCTGCAGAAATTATTCATATACAAAACCTTTATAAAGCAATATCTGCTGCAAAAACAAAGTCGGCATATAAATGCGATAATTTTATAAAGGAGTTTGCACCAAAAGAAGTTGAAAAGAAAACAGCAAAGAAAGCTGCTGTAAAAAAAGCTTCGGCAAAAAAGGCTACTACAGAAAAAAAATCACCTGCTGCAAAGAAGGTAACTTCAACAAAGAAGGCTGCAGCAAAGCCAAAGACTTCAGCTAAGACTTCTGTTAAACCTGCTGCAAAAAAAGCGGCCGCAAAAAAGCCGGTAACTAAAAAGCCGGCAACCAAAAAAGCTGTTGCTAAAAAAGCTCCGGCAAAAAAGACAAGTTCCCGAAAGCCGGCAAAGAAGTCTTCTAAATAAAACAAATATTGTAACACTGCCAGCAATGGCAGGTGTTACAATATTTGTAATCAATTCACAACAGATTCAACTGGCAAAAGACTTCTGTCAGATAATTAAAAACTATTTTTGGAAAAGGTAATGTATGAAAAAAGTAAACAAAGTAATTTTAGTTTTTTCATTTATTTTTCTGACAAATTCTGTAAACGCAGAAACTGATTACATTAAAGAAGTAATCAGATTTAATAATTCAGTTGAAGCAAAGGGATGGCAGTCAGAAAATCCAGATGCAATCTTTTACAGGAAAAATTCAAACGATGGAATGTCCTGGAGAAAAAGAAATCTTAATTATGATAAAACTGATAAAAAACTTTCAAAAGAAAAACTGATGTCTACAATCTGGAAGGTTGATTCTGAAAAAGATTCTTCCGGAATCCTCTTATTTTATTCTGATGATTATTTTGCAATTGGCTCTGTCTATGCTGATATATATGCTTTCGGGAAATATTCAGTTAAAAATGACAAAGTAATTCTTTCGGACTATGATTTTAATAAAAATATTGATTATTGCCTTTCACTCTTTGATGGAAAGCCAATTTCCGGAAACTTGAACTATGAGATAGACAATTTTTTATATGACAATGAAATCATTTTTAACGGCGTATCATTTTATCCGGCTGACTGCAAAAAAGAAAACGGAGCAAAGGCTAAAATCAATAATATTCCTGTGATAGTTGATGTTTCAAAAAAAGTATTAACTGATAATGTAAAGTTCCGGACTGCTCCATCTACAAGCGCAAAAACTCAGTTAGTTTGGCTTTATGATGAAATGTATAATGTTTCTGTTGAATCAGTAAAAAAAGGAACTGTAATCAATACAAGAGCCAGAACTACAAAGCTTGAAGAATATGATGAAAATAAAAAAGACGAATATTCAAAGGCCTTGTCTACTGAATTTAAAAGGTAAAAGTTTTTTTAAATAAATCAAGACTACTGAAAAATACTAGCAAACTCTAATAATATTATTTATACCAGCATTGTCTATTTTGTTTCATATTCTAAGAGCAATTTTGCAGCAGCTTTTGCAAATCAAGTTCCTTGCTATTTTAGAAAGAATTTGTTAATAGTTAAAAATAGAAATTTAAAACAGGAGTAAAAAAATGTCTAAAGAATTGTTTTTAGTAAGTTCACCTTTTACCGAACCAGGAAAACCATTGAATGAGAAAAATAAATTCGTTGAAAGATTGCTAAAATGTGAACATCATAACGCTTTAATGATTACATCCGCTCCATCTGATATAGAGTTTACAGAAGGATTTTCTAATGCTGTAAAATACACTATGGAATTTACAGGAATCAGTTTTGAAGATTATAAAATCTTAGATAACAGAAATAAAAAATCAGCACAGGAACTTATTAATTCAAGTGATTTTATAATTCTAGGCGGTGGACATGTACCTACTCAGAATTCATTTTTTTCTGAAATTGGACTAAGAGAATTATTGCTAAACTTTAATGGAACCATATTAGGAATCAGTGCTGGAAGTATGAATGCTGCAAATGTTGTTTATGCACAACCAGAAGAAAAAGGAGAAGCTGTTAATCCTGATTTCAAGCGTTTTCTAAAAGGTTTGGGACTAACAAATATTATGTTGCTTCCTCACTATCAAAATACAAAAGACAATATTTTAGATGGAAAAAAATTATTTGAAGAAGTTACCTATCCAGATAGTTATGGCAGACAGTTTATCGCTATATGCGATGGAAGTTATCTTTATTCTGATGGTAAATCAGAAAGAATCTGTGGGGAAGCATATCTTATAAAAGATGGAAAAATTATAAAAATTTGTAATGATGGAGAAGAATATCTTCTTTAAATGCGCTCACTCTCTTCAAGTAATCTTGTAGAAAGCAAAAAAATAAAGCCTACCCGCGTGTCGCTAAACCGAGTAGGCTTTCCATATTCAGTATTACCCCTATTATCTCACCCAATAAACATAATTCTCTTTACGTGGCGCTGCAGGTTTTACTCCGCCTTCATCCACATAGCCGAGGGCAACATGGCCGATTCCTTCGAAGACGCCTTCAATTCCAAGGTCTGCGAGCAGTTTCTTTCCAAACTCGCTTTCGAACTCCTGCTTTGCGCGATGAATCCAGATTGAACCGATACCCAGTGCCTCTGCGGCGTTCATGAGGTTTCCCATTACAAGTGAACCATCGTAGATGTAGTTAGGACTCTCACCCTTGTTAGCGAGAACTATCAGAATTACAGGGGCTCCGTAGAATGGGTCGAAGCCTGAATCCCAGCCTCCAATTTTCCGGTTTTCTTCGCTGATTTTATCGCGCAGTTCTTTATTTGTAACGGCGATGATTATCGGAGTTTGTTTATTCATTCCGGTTGGAGCAAAGGTTCCGGCACGGATAATTGCATTCAAATCTTCTTCAGGGAGCATATCGCTCTTGAACTTGCGGCAGCTTCGGCGAGTCTCTAATACTTTAAGAGTTTCGTTCATTTCTATTTCCTCCAAAATTATTTGATAACTGTTTATAAAGCGGGGCGTTGCGGGGCGGCGCCTGAGCCCCGCAGAGGAGGGGGTAGCGGAAAACCGCCTGCGGGTTTTCGCCGGCTCAGGCACAGCCCTCGCCGAGACTCGCTAAAAACAGTCCACCGGACTGTTTTTCCCTACTTCGTAGGGGCGCTCCCTAAGGGGTCGACTTCCCCCTCCCTACTTATTCAAAATCGGGCGCGCACAATGCACATTAAAAAACTCGATAAGCGGGCCCATAAAGAATGCAGTAATAATAGTTCCGGCACCGGCAATTGTAATAATTGCTCTTACTGCTCCACCGGAAAGCAGGAACAGTCCTACACCAAGCAGAACGCAAATAACATCTGTAATTATTCTTACATACTGGAACTTACCCTTATGCCAGGTATTTACAATTATCAAAGCAACTGCATCGTAGGTAGAAACGCCGAGATCAGCAGTCATATAAAAGGCAGAACCAAAGCAGATAATCACTACGCCTACAACCAGGCAAAGAATACGAACCCAAAGTGCAGGCTCAACAATCACAGTCTGCAAAAATTCATAAGTGAACTGTGTGATATAACCAAGCAAAAACAGATTGATAAAGGTAGCAATTCCAATATAATGGCGGTCAAAAATCAGCATGAAAATAAAAAGCACTGCATTCGCAATTACATAAAGAGTTCCAAATTTTATAGGAACAAGAGCATCGAGCCCGGCCATAAAAGACTGAAAAGGATCCACACCAAGGGCCGCAATTTTGAAAATTCCAACACTTATGGCACAGATTATTACACCAAAGAGCGACATCAAAATGCGCTTAATAAGATTCTTCTTTTCCATGCCGCCATAATACACCGATAGTCGGCATGCTCAAATAACAGAGGTTTACAAGAATTGAATAAATCTCTTAATTAAATAATTGCCCGTGCAAATTAATTCAAAGATTAATTCATCGAATCAATTATTTCTTTGAGTTCTTTTACCGAAGAAACTGCCGGTTTATTAATTGAAGAAGGCTTTAAAGTGTCTTTTATATAATCTGGAGTTTCCGGTGTTTCGCCGGTAACATGTCTGCAGTATTCACTGGATAAAGCCGGATGATTGTATGCCATCAGAACAAAAGACATATCATCATCGCGAATCATTTCTTCATTTTCTTTAATGACAGCATAAGCAGCCGCTGTAGATTTATCTGCAAAAACACCGTAATTCATAAATAATTCTTTAGCAGCCTTTTCCCTCTGTTTTTCAGAAATGTCAACCGGGAAAACAAAATTGCGCATCATAAGTTCATTCTTTCCAAAGAAAGATTCAAGGCGTTCAAGATTAGCAGGAATTACAGGATTTGTATTTCCCCTTTGAGTAAAATCGACAACCGAATCCAGAATAACAGGACTTCCACCGGCACTACGTCCAAGTTCTGTTGTAGCAGGAATATAAAATCTGCTTACAGGAAGAGCAAACCTCCAGCTGTATAAACCGGCCATTAAAGTTCCATAATTGCCGGCATCCATAGCATAATTAATATCTCCATCGACTTTATTTTTTATCTGCGCGAATGAATATGGGAAGAAGAAAAGCTGGCTCAAAAGTCTGCATACATTAGTTGTATTTGCAACAGTAAGATTATTTTTACTTACAAACGCAGAGTCAGTAAAAACAGAACTTACAGCCGCTTTTATTTCTTCTTCGCTTAAATCCATTTCTACAGGATAAATATTTCCGCCGTTCCATACGTAATCCTCTTCTGAAAGTCCGCGGATAGTTCCCTTCTTATAAACCAGCACAGCCTTGATATTTTTCTTGCCCTTTAAAAGCTTTGCCAGTAAAGCACCAAGACTTCCATGTGTATAATCAAGAAAAACAGCTTTGCCGCCTGTAAGCTGAAGAGTATATTCAAGATATGAACAGAGATAAGAAACTCCATAATCGCGGTGATAACCCGTAAAGCCATTATAAAGTTCCATCATAAAAAGATTATTAGATAACTGCTTCATTACCGGTGCAACAGGGAAAGCCGCAGTTGCAATAGTTTCACAAATAATTGGAGAAAATTCTTCGTGCATTAAAGCCGAAGTTATAGAACCCGCAATAGAAGCAAAAGGTGTCTTTTCATCAATATAATAAATCCAGCGGCGCATATCTTCTATAGAAGAAGGAACAAAAACGCCGCCATCGTCAGGGATACAATCCCGCACTGCCTGAGAAAACTTCACCGTTAAATCATTATTTCTAGTACTTGTAAATTGCATGGCATAACTTTAACTTAAAAAAAGAAATATAACAACAGGAAAATTTAAGGTCGTGTTCTCCCGTAAAAGACCTTAAATTTATCGTTTTATTTTTAAGTTCAGTTACTTTTAATCTTCTATTCCTGGAATGTGCTTTTTGAGCTTTTCCATAAACTCGTCGCCGGAAACACCTTCTCGCAGGCATGCAAACATACAGTTATCACCGGCTACTGTTCCAAGCACTTCGTCCATGTTAAGGTTATCAATTGCATTGCAGACTGTATTTGCGTGCCCCGGGAAAGTTTTTATAAC
>CAMVBP010000028.1 GCA_947165795.1 uncultured Treponema sp. | reverse complement strand
TCGGCTGCGCCAGTGATTTCGCAGGAGGCGAGGACGTCCCACATGGCGAGGTGATGACGGAGAAGAAACTCTCGGCGCTCGGTGATGGCGGTGGAGATGTCGGACGCATTATTCGGCTGTGCGAAGGTTTCACCGAAGACCTCAGCCATTACACTCCAGAATCTGTTCTGCGGATGCATGTAGAAAAATCCGGCTTCGCGACTTTTTGGTGAGGGCATTGTACCGAGAATCAAAACCTGACTTTCTGAGTTCCAAACCGGTGGAATAGGATGTGAGACACTCGTCATCTCATCAGCCCGCCGTGGAAAAAGCATTCGTAGACTTTTTTGTCGTGCCAGTAGATTTCTTCGTAGCCCTGGAACCAGGTGAAGTCGCCGTTTACTGAGCATTTATAAGTGTATTCGCCGCTCTGGTAGTATTCTGGGCCACGATATGGCATTTTTCGGTCGGCGGCTCGTAAGGCTTCTTTTAAGAAGTTGCCGCTGAATTCTTTTTCTAATACTCGGCCAAGATAGTTCATCGCATATTTCGCTTTTCCATTGTTCCAGATAGCTTCTTCACCTGCAAACTGCTCTCCGCCAACGTAGGTGTCATGATAGGTGTAGTCGCCATTGGTGTAGCGGAAATCGTGGGAGTCTAGACGAGTTGAATCTGTTTCATTCATAAAGGCGGCGTAGGTGTTTACGTTTGCTTCAAGACGGAACTCTATTAATTCGTCGAGGTCGGTATTTTGAGAGTTATCGCTTGGCATGTTCATCATACACTGCTGGTCGCGTACAAGATAATCAACAGTCACACTCATCAAGTCACTTATCTGAATCAGGTTTGAGATATCCGGATAGGCCTGTCCACTTTCCCATTTTGCTACGGCCTGGCGGGAAACGTTGAGTTTGTCGGCTAGAGCTTCTTGTGTGAGTCCTTTGTTTTTTCTGAGGATTTGTAGTTTTTCTGAAAAGTTCATGTTCTACTCCTTAACTCCCGTGGTAACGGGTCTGCATGGAAGCGCGAAAATACAGCTTTATCTTCCTTCTAATTGATTTTATCATACCACACATTTTTTTATGCGAAAACCAAACAGAAGTTGCTTTTTTGTTACTTATAGTTGCATTTTCTGATATACTGAATTTATGATTCAGATTTTTGGTACAAATAAGAGTTTTGACTGCAAGGCTGCACAGAGATTTTTTAAAGAACGCCGTATTCCTTTTCAGTTTGTGGATCTAAAGGAAAAAGAAATGTCTCCCGGTGAATTTGATTCGGTTGTAACTGCAATTACCAGAACGGAAGGTGGACGTGATGCTGCCCTCGATGCACTGATTGATAAAAAGGCTAAGGATTATGCAAGCATTGCCTATCTTGATGACAGTGAAAAAGAAGAAAAGCTTTTTGAAAATCAGGCAGCTCTTTTAAAACAGCCTGTTTGCCGTAACGGAAAAACAGAAGCAACTGTTGGTATGTGTCAGAAAGTCTGGAAAAGCTGGAAGTAGAAATATTTTTCGGTAATGCGGCGGACACTTGGAAAAATGCCCGTTAATTCTTTATTCCCACACTTCTTATAATCTGCTATAATTTTTTTATATAAGCGGGCTGTCTTCCGATATTTTTATAACTATCAGCGATGCCATGCTCACTCAATGCGGAGTCATACTCTGGTTAACTCTGCCTGATAAATCTCAAAAAGATGGAGAATATAATTATGAAAATTGAGACTAAAGTTTTACACTCTGGTTATAAGCCGGAAAACGGTGGACCTGGAACAATTCCTATCGTTCAGAGTACAACTTACCGTTTTGACAGCTGCGATCACGTTGCTGCACTTTTCGATAAACCAACTGAATTCATGTATTCACGTTTTGCAAATCCAACTTGCGATGCAGTAGAAAAGAAAATTGCTGATCTTGAAGGCGGCGTTGGCTGTATGCTTACTTCCAGCGGACAGGCTGCAAGCCTTCTCTCTGTTTTGAACCTCTGCTGCGCTGGTGACAGCTTTATTGCTTCTTCAAGTATTTACGGCGGAACAATCAACCTCTTTGGCTTTACTCTTAAAAAGCTCGGAATTGAATGTATCTGGGTAGACGTAGACGCAAGCTATGAAGAAATCTGCAAGGCAATCAAACCAAATACAAAATGTATTTTTGGTGAAACTCTTGCAAATCCGGCCCTTACAGTTTTTGATTTTGATGTTTGGGCAAAGGCTGCTCACGATAATAATCTTCCTCTTATTGTAGACAATACTTTTGCAACTCCATATTTGTGCCGTCCTTTTGAATGGGGCGCAGATATTGTTGTTCATTCAACTACAAAATATATGGACGGCCACGCAGTTCAGGGCGGCGGATGTATTGTTGATTCAGGAAACTTCGACTGGGAAAAAGCATACAAGGCAACCGGCAAATATGCTGATATGGTAGAGCCTGATGAAAGCTACCACGGATTGCGCTATGTCGGCGATTTTGGAAAGGCTGCTTACATCGTAAAAGCCAGAACTCAGCTTATGCGTGACTTCGGTTGTTATCCTGCAGCACAGAGTGCTTTCTATCTGAACCTTGGTATTGAAACTTTGCCGGTTCGTATGGAACGTTATTGCGAAAATGCACGTAAGGTTGCAGAGTTCTTTAAGACAAGCGACAAAATTGCAAAGATTACATATCCTGGACTTCCTGGTGACAAGTATTATGAACGCGCTAAGAAATATCTTCCAAACGGAACTTGTGGTGTAATTGCTATCAGCATTAAGGGTGGCCGTTCAGCTGCCGTTCGTTTTATGGATGCTTTGAAGCTCGCTTGCGACGAAGTTCATGTTGCAGATATCCGCACCTGTGTTCTTCATCCTGCAAGTGCAACTCACCGCCAGCTTACAGATGAGCAGCTTGTAGCGGCTGGAATTGACGGCGGAATGGTTCGCGTTTCTGTCGGTCTCGAAAATGTTGAAGATATTATTGAAGACCTTAAGGGCGGACTTGCTGCTGTTTAATATAATTCGGGCGTAACCCGTCGCACCTTCGGTGCGCCGGGTCGGGCGTTCCGCCATTCCGCTTTCGCTCCAGCCTCCGCACTCATTCACTAACTAACGTTAGTTCATTCGTTTGCGTGGGCCGCCTTCGGCGTGGCTTCATGCCCTTACGCATTTTTATTCATTCTTGAATTTTATTTTACAATCATTACCTTTCTGTTTTCGTCTATGTCACTTCCGTTTACACGAATAAAATAAATTCCGCGGGCAACAGATTTTCCATTTTTATTTTTTCCATCCCAGGTAAAATAATGTTCACCCTCCGAAACTCTTCCATGCGAAAGATATTTTATAACATTTCCATCGGCAGTCATTACAATAACATTTAAATTTCCTTCTTCAGGCATATTTATTTTTACAACACATTCTTCATCATTTTCGGGATTAATAACATTGTTAAGAATTGTTACTCCGCCACGCTGATTTTTAATTCCCTTAAATTTAATTGACCATAAATCCAGCGAAAGAATATCGGAATCATTTTCCAGACGGATAGCAAATAAAGGACGTTTATCGCTGACTGAATAAATTGGAGAAGCTGGACTTCCGGAAGAACTTAAAACAGGAGACGAACAGAAGCTGACTTCTTCTGCTGAAGCAGAATCTCCTTTTGTAATTGAGAACATAAATTGTACTTCGCCTTTTTTGCTCCATTCAGAAACCTTTTCTTTTGAAGGAGAAACAATTATCTGATTAGAGTTCAAATAATTTGCTTTCTGCGAAGAAAGAGTTGAATTATTATTTGCGTCGATATTCGTGTGACTGAATCCTCTGAAAATTGAAGAAGAAAAATCCGTGCCGGAAATTTGCGGCAGCCAGACTCTCAAAGATAGATTTAAATCAGCATTTATCTGTTTTGCGACTGCATCTGAATCCGGCGAAGAACAGAAATATGTTCTTACTCCATAATTTCTGTCGCCGTTCAAATCTGTAGAAGAAAAAATTGAACAGTTGCTGCTTCCGTCATTCAGCACGGAAATTAAATCAAAGCTTTCATTAAGCGGAAGCGTTCCAAAATTCTGCTGCTCTCTGCCAAAGTCTCTTGCAGTCCACGGATTTTCCAAAGATGATTCATTTCCAAAATCCAGTGAATTCGGATAAGCAAACTGCGGCGTAACTGCATTAATTGCAAAGTCAGAAATTGCATGAGCTGAATTTAACTGAATGTAATTTCCTGTTTCATCCTGAATAAATGTTACGTTACTTAAAATATTTGTAAACGGATCTTTAGACTGATTATAACCTGCAGGCCTTATAACCTGTACATAATATTTCTGAAGATCTTCCAGAGTAATTTCGCGGTTAGTTGTAAGCGTAACTTTAGAAAAACCAATTCCGTTTGAATTGCTTGTGATATGAGAAATTTCTGCGGCCTTTGATGTATCAATCATAAGGTCATCCGGATCGGTTGCAGGAGTTGCAGCTCCGGTAGAACTGTCAATTGTAATTATCTGGAAGCATGCCGGTAAAAATGCATTGAATGATTGTGTTGTTGTTTCGTTTAGAGTATTTGTAGTATTTGTTGCGTAATGAATTGAAGATGTATTTGTTACAATTTTCTTTACAAAAATAATATTGATTTTATTTTTTGCAACAGGGCTGAGCGTAATATCAAAAGAAGGTGGAGTTCTGTCCAGAGTCCTTACCTGCGAAGTCTGCATTCGGTTTCCTGCAAGATCAGTCAAATATGCAGAAGCCGAATCATACCGTACGGAAAATGTTGTATTAACAGGAAGCCCTGTATCTGTAATCTGCATTGTAATATAAAGGCCTTCTTTTTCATCTGTCGGATGATTTGTTCCGGAAGTGCCTGTAAAAAATACAGTTGATGCTCCAAGAGTCAAAGTTGTAAAATCTTTTTGATCAGGAGAGCCTCCAAGAACTTTATAAGTAAATGCGCCGCTGCTAAATGCTTCAACTACAGAGCAGACTCTTAATCCGCCGCCTGTTCTGTTGGCTGCAGAATCTGAAAAGGCTCGGCTGCCTCCAAAAATATCTGCTGCGTAAGAATATGTTTTAAACAGGCTGTCTGTTCCCTGCGTACACCAGCCAAGTCCGCTTCGCCAGTAAGCTTCGCTCGTATCGCTGGAATTGTATGCCGGTTTGTTATCAAAAAAGTGGAGTCCAATTCTGTCGAGAATTGAACCTGAACCAGGAGTACTTGCAACTGCTTCTGCATCATATTCAGAAGAATAATCTGGAGAATTCCATGAAGTTATTTTATTAAGCTGCGCAAAAACAGGTTTTGCAGTATCCCAAGGTCCGTATACTGCAGCTGCCCCGGCTCCGGAAGAAATATTAACATTAGAGTCTACGGTTATACTTGTTTTCTTTACGTTTGCAGATTGAGAATTTCCCTGCATGTCTTTTACTAAGGAATTGGTCCAGGATAAAGCCGGGTTCGAATTGCTGTTCGGAAGAGAAACAGTTCCGCTTGGCGTTACGGCAGATTCAATATAGCCTGCCCATTTTTTATAGGTATTGCCGTTGTAAGAAGCAGTTCCGTCAGTGTAACCTGCAATTGAAATCCTTAACGAACGTTCGTTAGTTCTATAAAGCGCGTTTACATATTTGTTATCCGAGCCGTTTCTTCCAGTGTGAATTTGTCCGGAAGCAATCGTAACTCCAAGTCCGCCAAAAGAAAGATTTCCGCTCGAAGAAACAGAACCTGTTAATGCACCAAAGCTGTCGGTAACTGCAATGTTTTCTACAGCCTGAAAGCTTCCTGTAGTACCGTGCGCGCCGTCCAGACATGGAAGCCAAACATCACAAACAGAAGTATCCTCTGAACCAAAATTCACATATTCGCTGTATGAGAATTCTATAAAATTATGAGCGTCATAAGAATGCTGACTTGCAGCGCCTGTAGAAGAATTATATTCTTCATGATTTTCCTGTCCTGTTTTTACGCTTATAAGAACAGGCGGGCATTTATCAAGGGTGCCGTCATAAATACCTTTGCGGCCGCTGCCTGCGGTTCCGCTGTAATGGGCAATACGTTTTCCCCATAAGTCTGTTATGCAGTAAGATCTTTTTCCTGTTGAAGTTCCGCTTGGATTAAATGCAGTAGAAGCAGCGCGTAGAAGTTCCACAGTTGGTTTTACAGTTCTTGAATTTCCTTCTTTATCTGTATCGTCTGAATTTCCTGTAGAAGATCCCGTCGCACTTGTGTTCCAGGTTATAACAGATTTTAAATATATTTCTGTAATGTTAACCGCATTTGCAGCAAGTTCTGTGGTACAGAATAAATTTGAATAAGCGGCTGAATAATAGCTTCCGGAATTTTTTATATATTGATTTGTACAGCCGTTTGAAATCTGTGAATTAACATTTCTTATGGGGCTGTTAAATTTTATAAGGATTACATTGTCTGCAACAGTGCAAGGTTCGTTTCCAGTAGCTGTATCAATTAAAAGTTCATCGTCATCAAATCCATAAGAATATGGAGCAGAAGGTATTGTCGTATTTTCTGCAACAATTCTTATATTGTCATAAGTGGCGCTTGCGGCAGTTCCTGCTCCGGAAGTTCCATTCCAGCCGTAAACCTCGCAGTTTGCAGAAGAGAAGTTACAGTTGCAGGCAATTGCAAAATTTGCAGAAGTGTTTTTATTTTCTTTGATTTTAAGCTTCCATTTTCCACTGCCATCTCCGGTTGCCGGCGCATTTACGGAAACTCCGTTTGCATAAAAATTTTTCCCAATGCTTACCTCGCAGCCGGCACTGACAGTAATGTTTCCTGAAAGTGCTGTTCCTGTAAGAGAAGGAAGATTACTACCGTCCGGTAGTTTTGCAGCGTTATAATTTGTTCCGTTAGCGCTGGTTACATTACCAAAGGCTGCGGCGCATTCCAGATAAGAAAAAATATTATATCCTGTCTGTATGTCTTCTGCGCTGTAGGAAGAACCGTAAATCAAAAAATCATTAGTTACAGAAAGATTCTTTTTAATCTGAACATTGCTGCCATAAATAACGCAGTTTTTTGCATTCATGGTTGAATCAATAATGCAGTTTTGCGAAGCTGTTCCGGTTGCAACAAAATCACCATTGCTTATTAAAATTCCCGGAGCACTGGCTGTGCCTGCGGCCGTTATGGAACTGTTTCCCGAACACAAAAGACTTTTGTTTACAGTTAAAGTAGTGCAGCTGAATGAAGCTTTTATTACAGCGTTATCAACTGATGCAGAATTAATTGAAGAAACCGAATCGTTAAAGACCGCCACTGAAGTTCCGCCAGAACTGTTTACCGTAAGGTTTGCGCTGCCCGAAACTGCTGAAGAAGCATCAACAGTTTTTTCAAAAGTGATTGTTTTATTATTTCCGGCTTCAAAAATAGTATTGCCCGAAAGCTGTACATCGCCGTGTAAATTCTGAACTCCGGTTGTCTGAATTTTTCCAGTAATGGAAATATCTTCTGCTTCAAAAGAAGCTGCAATTACTGTTCCGTTAATCTGCGCATTTTCAAGTTCAACATTTTGTGCGGTAAAAGTTCCTGCAATAATTGTGTTATCTGCAGTGTGAGAAAAATTTGAATCTATAGTTGCACCCGCCTGGAATTCAATAACTCCGGAAGCAGTTGAATCTGTAAATGAATGAATAGTAGTTGTGCCTGCAAATACCGTTGAGGTTGTTGTTCCAGCTGCAAAGTTTGTAATTTCTGTTGTTCCTGAAAAACTGATGGAAGGACATGCCGTAATATTCAGGTCTGTAATTTCTGCCACGGCATCAAAAGTTAATGAACTGCAGGCTGTAATACTTAAATCAGACAGCTCCGCATTATCACTGAATAATACATCATCGCAGTCTGTAATAATGATGGTTGCAATATCTGTGGCACCGCTGAAGGTTAAATCTGCGCAATCAGTTACCGTAAGATTTGTTATTTCAGAGGTTCCTCCAAACGTCAAATTGCTGCATTGTGTAATTGTTATATCTGTTGCTTCAATATTTCCGTCAAAAGTAAAATTGCCGGAAGCATTATCAACTTCTATTTCTGAATATGTTTTTCCGGCCGGATTAAAAGTCTGGTCGCTGTTTCCGTTAAAAATAAATTCTCCGCTTCCTGTGTCATCAACAAGAGTTCCGTCAAAGTCTCTTGTAAGTTTTATGGTTCCGTCATTTTTTAAGGAAGCAGAAGAAGCAAGCGTTGCAGTAGTACATTCAACAGTTCCAGAAGCATCATTTGTAAACAAAGAATTTGTAAAGCCTAGTGTTCCGCATATTAAACTGTCAGTATTAGAAAATACTGCATCTGTAAAGGAAATATCGCTGCCTTCAAAACTTCCATTATTAATAATTTCTGCATCATTGAAAGCAACTGAACTTGTATTTTCAAAAGTTCCGTCGTTTGTAAAATCTACATAAAATAAAGACAGATTTGTATTGGTTAAGCTACCGCCGTTTTCTATTTTAAAAAATGTGTCCGGAGTATTTCCCGCTCCAGGGTTATCCAGAGTTGTAATTAATGCAGACGCTCCGTTCCCGATTGTAATATTTCCGCCCGAATGCATGCGTATTCTTGGGCTTTCAACTTCACATTCAAGAATAAGATTCGTCGTGCCGTAAGTTCCAGCTCCATCGGCATCCGGTGCCCTAAAAGTTTCAATTCCTTCGCCGCCATTGCCGGTAATTGTAAGCTTATGACTTCCAGAGATTGTTACAGAAAAGCTTGAATTTTGACCGTTTGTTCCTGGAATTTTTAAGGAAAGAATTGTTACGTCGGCATCCAGTTCAACGTCACTTTCTTTTATAAAAAAAACATTATCAGCAGAGCCCGGTGCCGCAGCCGCAACATCTCCGCTTCCATCCATCTGTGTATTCCAGTTTGCCGCGTTAGACCATTTTCCGTCTCCCGCTCCAGTTGCATCTCCCGAAGAAGGAGTGATTGTTGAATCATTTACAAAATAATAATCTTCGGCACCTAAAAAATTAAAGAATGAAAAAGAAAAAAATAAAATGAACGTAATGAGTATTTTATGTCTGAAAAAAAATCTTCCTGAATACTGAGAATAGTTTTTTACAAAAAATTTCCACATATCTACTATTAACATCGGAATAAAATTATATCACTCTTAGAAAAATTGTAGTATAATAAATTTATGGCTACAAGAATTATTAACCCTGTTCTTTCCGGTTTTTATCCGGATCCTTCAATGTGTGTTGCAGAAGATACTTATTATCTTGTATGTTCCTCTTTTGCATATTTCCCCGGATTACCAATTTTTAAAAGCAAAAATGGTTATAAGTGGGAACAGATTGGAAACATAATTGACAGGGCAGAGCAGCTTGATTTTGAAGGGGCTGGCGTTTCCAGAGGACTTTTTGCGCCGACAATAAGATATCATAAAGGAAAATTTTACTGCATCTGTACTCAGGTAGATAAGCTTGGAAATTTTATAGTTACAGCCGATAAGCCCGAAGGTCCGTGGTCAAATCCTATTCCTATTCCAAAGGCAGAAGGAATAGATCCTTCACTCTTTTTTGATGATGATGGAACTGTATGGTACATAGGAACAAGACCTGCACCCGAAGGTCCAAAATATAACGGAAACTGGGAAATCTGGATTCAGAAAATTAATGTAGAAACCGGAGAACTTTACGGAGAGTCTAAAGGAATCTGGAGAGGCGCGTTAAGAGATTGTGTCTGGCCGGAAGGTCCTCATATTTATAAAATAAACGATTATTATTATCTGATTCATGCAGAAGGCGGAACTGGCAGTGACCATGCCGTTTGTGTAGCGCGCTGTAAAACAATAGACGGTGAATGGGTTGGAAAACCTGCAAATCCTATTTTAACTCACAGACATCTTGGAAAAAATGCAGGCGTTATAAATGTAGGACATGCAGATTTAGTCTGTACTGCAGAAGGGAAATGGTGGATGTGCTGTCTTGCTTCTCGTCCATACGGAGAAGGTGAAAAGCGCTTCTGTAATCTTGGAAGAGAAACTTTTTTTGTTCCTGTAAAATGGGAAGATGACTGGCCGGTTGTAAGCTGGGAAACAGGACTTGTAGAAGAAGCTTACAGTCTGAGCGGACATGTTGTAAAACGTTCACTGGAAGACGCGCCTTTATATACAGTTCCTCCAATCGATGATTTTAATACACCAAAGCTCGAGCATTACTGGATAGGACTTTGGGGAAGAGATTCAAAGAAAATTAACTGTACTGAAAATCCTGGAAACTTACGAATTTATGGCGGAAAGAATTTTATGCAGAATATGGTATTGCGCCGCCAGACAGGATTCAGCTTTGAAGCCTGTACTTCGTTAGTTGCAAATTTCAAAAACGAAAATGATACAACAGGACTTATATTGTTCCAGAACGAGCAGTTTAATTTTAGGATGCAGATTGCAAAAAAAGGAAGGGTATTTGTCCTTCAGTTAACCAAAATGGCAGGTCCAAAAGAAGAAATTCTCAAGGAAGAAATTCTTTCGGGCGGAAACGAAAATATTCACATGGTTTTAAGAGTACTTGGCGAAAAGCAGAAGCTTTCATTTGAATACGGCCAGGATGAAAGAAATATGCAGCTTTTTATGGACAACATAGATTCCAGCATTTTAAGTACGGAAAAGGCCGGTGGATTTGTTGGAACAGTAATGGGTGTTTTTGCGGCTTCAGAAAATGCTACAAAAAAATCAACGGCGGAAGATTCCTTCTATGTAGATTTTGACTGGTTCAAATATGAAAATATTGGTTTAGACTGGATTTGTCCTGTTTAAAACTTGTTAATGCTTTGGTATAATTATTTAAAAGGTACGGTAATTAAAAATTTAAAAGTAATAAAAATTGAATCCTGGCAGAAGACTGCCTGATGGGAGGCGAAAATGAATAAGGAACTGAAAATCAATGGTATTTATGGTTCGGGAATGGTTTTGCAGAGAAATAAAATTAACTGCGTTTATGGAACAGCAGGAGTTTTTTCCGATGTAATGATGACCTTCCGTGGTGTTACTTCCATTACTCAGGCAGATGAAAGCGGAAACTGGAAACTGGAATTTAGTCCGGGCGAAGCCGGCGGTCCTTTTGTAATGACAATAAAAAGTGATTCACAGAAAATAGATTTTACAGACGTTTTTGTCGGCGAAGTTTGGCTTTGTTCTGGACAGTCAAATATGCAGTTGCCAATGGAAAGAATGAAATATTCTTATCCTGCAGAATTTGTACAGCCAAAAAATGAAAATATCCGAATGCTCACAGTTCCAATTTCCTGGTCGTTTGACGGGGAAAAAGATTCACTTCCACAAACTGAATGGATTTCCAATGCGGACGAAGGAACAAAAGCTGAATGCGTAAATCCCGGCGCAGACAACCTGACTGGAGTAAAGTGGATTTGTGCTTCTCCTGAAACTCTTGGCGAAATGAGCGGAACAGGCTACTTCTTTGCAAAAAAAATTATGGAAGAGCTCGATGTGCCTGTCGGAATAATTAATGCAAGTCAGGGCGGTTCTCCAATTGCTTCCTGGCTTTCAAAAACCGCTTTGGAAGAGCTTGGCGGAAAAACAGAGTATCTGGAAAAAATTAAATATTTTGAAAATTCTGATAATGTAAAAAAAGAACAGGAAGCACTTGCTGCTAAACAGGCAGAATGGAATAAAAAGCTGTTAGATGGAGTTCAGTATCCGGATACAGCAACAGATTCCCTCTGGAAAGAATGTACAATTCCAGGCGATATAGACGGAACAGAAAAAGCCGGAATAGTATGGTTTAAAAAAGAAATTGAACTTACAGAAGAACAGATTTCTCACTTTAAAAAATATTCAGCAAATCTCTGGCTTGGAACAATAATAGATGCAGATGTTGCTTATATCAATGGAGAAAAGGTTGGCGAAACACCATATTGCTATCCTCCAAGACGATATAAATTTTCTGCAGATTTATTGCATGCAGGAAAAAATATTATTGTCCTTAGAGTTCAGAAGAATTCCAAAATTGGAAAAATCAGATTTTTTACAGAAAAACCATATTGCCTGTTTACAGACAATGTAATTATTTCTCCGGTAGCAACCAGAAATATTGAACAGCGCCACGATACACTTTTCCCTCTGGATGGCGAAGAGATCAGCCTCGAAGGCACCTGGAAAATGAAAATTGAAAAACAGATAGAAGACTGCCCGGAAAACCTTTTCTTTGAATGGCTTCCAACAGCGCTTTATAATTCAATGCTCGCACCTTGTTTTAAATATGCAATTTCGGGAGTTTTATGGTACCAGGGCGAATCAGACGCAGGAAATGCAAATGATTACAAAGGAATGCTTGTAAAACTCATTGAATTGTGGCGGCATAAATTTGTTTACGGCGCAAAGGATTTGCCGTTTGTTGTAGTTCAGCTTCCTAACTGGAGTAACGGAACAAATGAAGATTCAACAAGTGTAGACGGCGGATGGGCAAATATCAGACAGGTTCAGGCCGAAGCCGCAGAAATTGCAGGCCGCACAGGACTTGCAGTAACAATAGATGCCGGTGAATGGAACGATCTTCATCCGGAAAAGAAGCTGACTGTAGGAACTCGTGCCGCACTCGAAGCGCTCCGTGTTGCTTATGGAAAAACTTATATTTCGCCTGCACCAAAGGCCGTGTTCTGCGAGAATGACGAAGATAAATATACAATTCATTTTGACTGCGGAAACTCTTCGCTGGCCGCATTCAAAATAGAAGACAACATTGCAGACTTCTACATAGAAGATACAGAAGTTTTCGGCTTCAGCTTCCTCTGTAAAAAAGACAACGAGTTTATTGCAGTAGCTGCAAAAGCAAAACTTATAGAAGACGAAATTGTAGAAGTTTATGTTCCAAAAGATTGCGGAACACCGCTCGAGCTTCGCTATCTCTGGGCAGACAGTCCGTCTCCAATTAATCTGTATTCTCGAGATTTAATTCCGGTTGTTCCTTTCAGATTAAAAGCTTAGATTACTCTTTTCCATTCCAGCAATAAGTGCACAATTTTTCGTGCGGAAGGCCTGTGCTGTCCAGCATGTCGTCCAAACGGTGGAAGCGCAGAGTTGTAAAGTGCAGCTGCTTTCTGATTTCTTCTACCATTCTTTCATATTCCGGAGTATCCGGATCGCAGTATTTTGCGAGGGTTTCGTCGCTTACGTTTTCGCCTTCAAAGTCGCGGATAATTCTTCTTGTAATCAAATCCATTTCGCTCTTTGAACGGCTGAAGTTTAAGTATTTACAACCGAATACAAGCGGCGGACAAGCCGGGCGGATATGAACTTCTTTTGCACCGCTGGCATAAAGGAATTCTGTAGTTTCTCGAAGCTGAGTTCCGCGTACGATAGAATCATCAATTAAAAGAATTTTTTTGCCTTTAATTAATTGTGTAACAGGAATAAGCTTCATGTGTGCAACCTGATTTCTTATTTCCTGATTAGTAGGCATAAACGAGCGTGACCAGGTTGGAGTATATTTAATAAAAGGACGTGTAAAAGGAATGCCGCTTTCGTTAGCGTAGCCTACGGCGTGAGCAGTACCGCTGTCCGGAACACCGGCAACAGCATCCGGGTGAACATTATCTTTGTCACGGCGGGCAAGATAGCGGCCACAGTTATAGCGCATTGCTTCAACGTTTACACCCTCGTAGCAGGCAGTCGGATAACCGTAATAAATCCAGAGGAAGGTACAGATTTTCATTTCTTTGCCAGGCTGCTGCAAAATTTCCATTTTCTCGGCATTGAAGAAAACAATTTCTGCAGGACCAAGCTCATGGTAATCTGTATAGCCAAGATTTACGTATGCAAAGTTTTCAAAGCTTGCACAGAAGGCTCCGTCCTTATGACCAATTTCAATTGGAGTACGGCCAAGGCGGTCGCGGGCAGCGTAAATGCCGTCTGCCGTCAAAATCAG
>CAMVBP010000027.1 GCA_947165795.1 uncultured Treponema sp. | reverse complement strand
CTGCAGTTTTCTTCATCTTCTGAAGAATGAAAGCAGAAATTTCCTGTGGAGAATATCTCTTCTTTGTTCCGTTTTCATCAACTTCTACACGGCAGTCTGCTCCGTTATCAATTACAGTGTATGGAAGTTTTGTAGCTTCACCCTGCAATTCTGCATATCTGTGTCCAATAAGACGCTTTACAGAATAAACAGTATTTTTAGGATTTGTTACCATCTGGTTTTTAGCAGGAGCACCAACAATTCTGTCTCCCTTTGATGTAAATCCTACAATAGAAGGAGTTGTTCTTCCACCTTCAGAATTCTGAATTACAACCGGTTCCCCGTTTTCCATTACAGAAACACAAGAGTTTGTTGTTCCTAAGTCGATTCCAATAATTTTTCCCATAATTGCGCTATCCTCCCGGGTAGCGCAATTAAACCGGTTGTCAAGGCTTTAAGCGAAGCGGGCCTTGACAACCAGGTATTTCACTACCCGGCTTTTTAATTATTTTCTATTTAATATCACGCCTTCGGTACCTTTACCATTACCTTAGCGTGACGAATAACTTTATCCTTCAGTTTATATCCCTTAAGATAAACCTGAGCCAATGTTTCCTTTTTAGCCTTTTCATCTTCTACGCGGCCAATTGCCTCATGCTCATCAGGATTGAATTCATCTCCTTCTTCTCCATAAGCAGCAAGACCATATTTTTCGCCTAAAAGCTTTACAAGGCTTTTATTTATCATTTTGATTCCGTCTGCAATCGATTTTGCATCCTTTGCGTCTTTTGCAGCATCAATTGTGCGGTCAAAATTATCCAAACTGTCAAGAAGGTCTCCAAGCAGCGATGCATTTGCATAATCATAAGTTTCCTGCTTTTCCTTCATCATGCGCTTTCTGTAGTTATCAAAATCGGCAGCACGGCGCAAAAGCTGGTCTTTTAAATCAGCATTTTCGGCTTCCAATTTTGCAATTTTTTCTTCTGGAGTAAGCTCTTTTTTCTCATTTTCGGGCTCTGAACCAGTAGAAGACTCAGCGGCAGCATCTGCAGTTTTAGAAGCCTCATTTTCTGTTGTCTGAGCTTCAGAAGATTCTGAACTTGTCGAAGGGTCAGTCTGTTCTGTTTTTTCTTCAGCCATTAGTTTCCACCATCAAAAATTTTATATTCTATAGTTAAAATTAATAATTTTGGGTATAAAAGGTCAATATTTTTTTAAATTTTTTTGTCAAAAAATATTCCGCATAAATTTCACATTTTTTTTTATTACGTGCTATACTGATAATATGATTACACAGACAAATTTTAATGACGTACAACTTTTATCAGGTCTTTTTTTTGACCGCGCAAAAATTAACAGAGATTATTTAATGGAATTAGATTCTACCGCGCTTTTGCAGAATTATTATCTGGAAGCAGGAATTCAAATTCCAGGTGCACTGGTTATCAACGATCCGGAAAACACAAAACTTCACTGGGGCTGGGAATCGCCGGTATGCCAGCTTAGAGGTCACTTTCTTGGCCATTGGCTTTCTGCAGCAGCAATGCTTGTTGCCGAAAATAACGACGCAGAATTAAAGGCAAAATTAAATTTCATTGTAGATGAACTCGCCAGATGCCAGGATTTAAACGGCGGAAAATGGGTCGGTCCAATTCCAGAAAAATATTTTGCAAGGCTCGAAACCCAGGAATATATCTGGTCGCCGCAATATACAATGCATAAGCTCATTCTTGGACTTTTGCACGCAAACATTTATGCAGGAAACCGCAAGGCCCTTACAATCTTAAACGGACTTGGCGACTGGTATATGAAATGGACTGACAAAATCATTAAGTCAGATACTCCGCAGGCAATTTACAAAGGTGAACAGGGCGGAATGATAGAAGTCTGGGCCGACTTATTCGAGCTTACAAACAGACCAAAATTCAAAACACTTGCAGAGCGATATGAAAATCCTGCTATTTTTGATGACTTATTAAACGGCAAGGATCCGCTTACAAGTGCCCATCAAAATGCAAGTATTCCGTTCATTCATGGCGCAGCAAGACTTTACGAAATTACAGGCGAAAAAAAATATTTTGATATAGTAGAAAAATTCTGGAAATGCGCAGTAACCGAACGCGAATCTTACTGTACAGGCGGTCAGGGCGCCGGAGAATTCTGGACACCACAGCACGAAGCAGGCCAGTTTATCGGCGAACGAAATCAGGAATTCTGTACGGTTTATAACATGGTACGCGTTGCAGATTACCTTTTCCGCTTTACAGGAAGTGCATCTTATCTTGATTACATCGAAAAAAATATTTACAACGGATTCCTTGCGCAGCAAAACCGTTATACCGGAATGCCGACTTATTTCTTACCTTTAAAATCTGGAAGCATAAAAAAATGGGGAACAAAAACCCGCGACTTCTGGTGCTGTCACGGAACAATGATTCAGGCACAGACAATTTATCCGCGCCTTACATACTATCAGAACGAAGAAGAAAGACGTATTTTTGTAAGCCAGTATATTCCTACAGTTTCGAATTTTAAATTTGGCGAAGACAAAATTAAAATTACACAGACTTCAGGAATGAAATATTATTCTGCCGCAGAATTCTTTGATGATAATTCCGAGGGACACGATTCAAGATGGCTTTTAAAATTCAACATAGAAGCCGACAGCGACTTTACGCTTTCCTTTAGAATTCCTTCATGGATTGCAGGAAAGCCAACCGTAACAGTAAACGGCAGCGAAATTGACGTTCCTGCAAACTGCGATAAGAGCGGATTTTTGAATATTAAAAAGCACTGGAAAGACGAAGAAGTAATCGTTTACCTGCCTGCAAACCTTATTGAATCTAAATTAAGCGATATGCCGGAAAAATCTGCAATTCTGGAAGGACCTATTGTACTTGCAGGAATTTCAGATAACGACTACGGCTTAAAAGCACCTCAGGGCTTGCCAAGCGTTTTAAGACAGGCAAAAGAACATACTTACGAAGCATTCCCATGGCAGCAGTCTACATACAGAACAATTAATCAGGAAAGAGAAACAACTTTTATTCCGCTGTATGAAGTTACCGACCAGAAATATACGGTTTACTGGACAAAGCTTTAGACTTTTATGGGGGAACCGCCCTTGCGGGCGGCCGTTATGTCCGCCCTTCGCTAACGCTCATCCGCGTCGCGGACTGCGGGGCTCCCAGCACTTTCCCAATCGGGTAAACATTTTACATCGTAATTTTTTTCACCAATCGTAAATGCCAGCTCTGCAGAATGAAGATAAATTCGTTCAGCTTCACTTCCGCCGTACAAAGTGTCTCCAAGAACCGGCATTCCTTCTTCCGCAAGATGTACCCGAATCTGATGCGTTCTTCCGGTAAAAAGATTGCACTCTATAAGAAAACATTTTTTATTTTCAATCGTAATTTCTTTTAAAACAGAAAATTCCGTTTTGGAATAAAGTCCGCCGTCTTTTTCAGAAACTCTGCCCCACTTTGCATTCTGCGAACTTTTAGAAATTCTATTCATAAATATTTCTAAGCAAAAATGAGCGCCCGGTAAAATTTTATCCTGAACCGTACCGGATTTTCCATTTGCAAATTTATTTTTCCCGCCCGCTGAATTTTCCGGCTTTTCAACTACGGCAAGATATTTTTTTGTAAGCTTATGTTCCTGAAAAATCTCCGAAACCTCTTTATTCACGGTACGGTTTTTTGTAAAAAGAATTACACCGCTTGTCGTTCTGTCCAGACGATGCATAATTCCTGCATAAGGCGGATTCCTTAAAGCTTTATTCCGCGCCCACAAAAAATCAACAAGCACATCATGAAGATTTGCGCGGTTTCCGGTTATTGTCTGCTCAACAGGAAAAAACGCAGGCTTATTTATAAAAATCAAATTTTCATCTTCGTAAAGAATTTCTTTTTCGCTCAAAACAAAATTAACGTCATCAGGCTGTTTTTCAAAAAAGAATTTTTCTGAATCAAAATTTATCAGAACTTCTGATTTTCCGCGCAGTTCAAAAGAAGGCCGTGTAACTATTTTCCCATTAACTTTTACCGCGCCGCAAAGAATAAGCCTTCGTATTTTTGAATTGGAAAGATTTTCGTTTTTTAAGGAAACGGGAAGCTGTTCACGCAAAAATAAATCCAGCCGGACATTTACTATTGAATGTAAAAGAATATTTTTTTTCATGTTCTGCAGCTTGATTTTACTCTATTGCGTAATCCGGATTATTACCGTTAATAAAAAACTTTGTCCTGCAGTTTTCCATGCAGACATTTTCTACAAATAATTTTAAATCCATAGATTCAGGACCAAACAAATCATCCGGGTTGTAAGAAGTTTCTACAATACTTTCCTCGCCTTCACCGACAAGACGAGAATAAGCACCGTTTATTTTTATAATATCTTTTGCAGCCGCTAAAAGTTCATGACATCTTTTTTCTTCATATTTTTCTTCTATAAATAAAAGCTGCATTTTTTCTATAGCTTCATGTTTTTCTGCTTCCGGAGAAAATCCGCTTTTAAAATCACAATTGTTACAGCGCTGCCATTCAGCAAAATCTTCAAAAAATCTTGAAGGATAAATTTTCAGAGGTTTTAAAAGAGAAAGAAACCAAGGAACTGCGCGTCCGGCTGAATAAAAGGTTCGCGTAGAAAATGCAGTGTCTCGGGCATGGCGGATATCCTGAGCAGAAAAGAAGCCAGTAACAGATGCCTGAATTTCATTATTTTCTATCTGCGGAAAATCTATATGATTAGGATACTGCTGAACTGCAAAATCCATTCTTTCTAAAAACAGTTTAAGGGTATCTGAAGGATAAGCAGCATACTTTAACTGAAAACCAAAAACAATTCCGCCTTCATTAAGCAGCCGCGCCTTTGAAGCATAAAATTTTTTATCAAATAATAAATGCCCGTTTTTATCCTTACAATTTAAAGGAATTTCAAGGGAACAGAACAATTTGGAAAAAGCGTTAATAATTTCCCTGTCTATTATGGAAGCATCTATAAGGATTGTATAAAAAATATCGGGAGCATTTTTTAATGCAGAATCTGCAAATTTTAAAATACGGTTTTTATTACCTGCAAAAGATTCATCATGTACAGAAAGTTCAGTTACACCTTTTGCAGGCAAATCTTGAATATGAGACTCAATTTCATCAATTGAAAAAGAATATTCTTTATCCATCACATACCCAAAATAATTCCGTTGAAAAACTACAGCAAATCAATTCCGCGCTTTTTACAGTCGGCTTTAATTGCATCAGTCCATACACTTACCTGTGTTTCTCCAATGTGAGCCTTTCTCAAAAGGAACATACAAAGTCTGGACTGTCCGATTCCACCGCCAAGAGTCTGAGTAAGTTCACCTTTAAGCAATTTTGAATGGAAAGGAAGTTTTTCGCGCTTTACGGCATTTCTTTCTACAAGCTGCAATTTTAAGCTTTCAGGACTAACACGAATTCCCATAGAAGAAAGTTCAAATGCAGAATTCAAAACAGGGTTCCAGACAAGAATATCTCCGTTCAATCCTCTGTGGCCGTCGCCGCTTTCTGTAATCCAGTCATCATAGTCTGGAGCGCGTCCGTCGTGAATTGAACCGTCCGGCAATTTACCGCCGATACCGGTAATGAACACTGCACCATATTCTTTAGCAACTTTATCTTCGCGTTCTTTTGGAGAAAGCTTTGGATACTTCTGCTGCAAATCATCTGCATAAAGAATTTTAATTTCTTTTGGCAGGATTGGCTGCAAAGCAGGATATCTGTCATAAAGGAAAAATTCAGTTCGCTGGATACAGCGGTAAACCTTTTTTACAATTTCGTGCAGATAATAAACAGTTCTGTCTTTTTCATCAATTGCCATCTCCCAGTCCCACTGATCAACATAAATTGAATGAATTGCATCAAGAGTTTCATCCGGGCGGAGCGCATTCATATCTGTATAAATTCCGAATCCAGGTTCAAGTCCAAGAGAAGTTACTTTTAGTCTCTTCCATTTTGCAAGCGACTGAACAATTTCCATTTTAGAATCATTCAAATCCTTTACAGGAAAACTTACAGGTCTTTCAACACCGTTCAAATCATCATTAATACCAGTTCCGCTTCCAACAAAAAGTGGAGCAGTAACACGAGTAAGGTTTAATTCGGTAGAAAGTGCAAGCTGGAAGAAATCTTTAATAGAAACAATCGCATGTTCAGTTTCTTTAGTGTTTAAAATCGATTTATATTTTGAAGGTAATTTAATCATAATTTTATCCTTTATACAGTTATTTTTTGAGCCGGCAGGAACAACCTGCCATTGAGCATTTCTTTTTAACGGATTTGAGAATTCCGGCTACTCACCATCGTAATTTATTAATGTAGTAACTTTACAAGGTGAGAGAACCTTCTCGTAATTTAATGCGGGAAGACCGATAACGCCAAAGAAATCAGTAACTTCCCCGCCTCCTTGCTCAATCAGGTTTTTAGCAGCTAAAAGCGTACCACCTGTTGCAATCAAATCATCTATTACAATATATTTTTTACCTTTTGAAACGTCAGCCTTATGAACCTCTACAGTTGCTGTTCCATATTCGAGCGAATAACTGCATTCATAAGTATCTCCGGGAAGTTTTCCCTTTTTGCGAACCAGAACAAGAGGAACATTTAATCGTTCTGCCAAAGGTGCAGCAAATATAAAACCACGACTCTCTACAGCAGCAATTGCATCTATTTTTGAATTCTTATAAAGCTCTTCCATTTTATCAATACAAAACTTAAAAGCATCAGGATTCATAAGAATACTTGTAATATCATAAAAAAGGATTCCTGGCTTTGGGAAATCAGGAACACGACGAATAGATTTATCCAATTCTGAAAGGGTCATAAGTAATCTCCAAACAACATGTATATTTGTTACATGAATGAATATTTTAATACTATCATTTATTTATCGCAAGTAGTAAAATAAAACAATGGCATAAATGCCATTGTTTTATTGATACATTTTTATTATTTCAAAAAGACTTTATAAAAAAAGTACAGGAGTTTTTATGTCTTTTTCTATTGCGAATGTTTTTTCTGACCATTGTGTTTTGCAGCGAAATAAAATCATCAGTATTTTTGGTTATGCAGATGAAAGCTGCAGGATCTTTGCTGAACTTTATGATTCTGAAGGAAAGCTTCTTTCTAAAAACAGCTCAAGTTTTAAATATTCAAATAAAGGCAAAAAATGGATTGTTAAACTTTCTGCGCAAAATGCACAGGATAATTGCCGGCTTGAAATTTCTTCAGATAAATCGGATTTAAAAACAATTTTTACAGATATTTCCATTGGAGAAGTATGGCTTGCCGGCGGTCAAAGCAATATGGAATTTGAACTTCAGAATTGTACGGAAGGGCCGGAAGAACTTGAAGATACACAGGGAAACGACGGCGGAAAAAACGTACGCTTTTACTACACAAATAAAATCGGCTGGATGGATGATAAATTCTACGAAGCCGAAAAAGCAACTTCCTGGCAGACCTGGAAGGATGAAGCAAAAAAATCATGGTCGGCAGTCGGATATTTTTTTGCAAAAAAGCTTGCGAAAGAGCTTGGAGTTACTGTCGGAGTAATAGGCTGCAACTGGGGCGGAACAAGTGCCAGCTCCTGGATGCGCAAAGAATACTTAGAAAAAGATGATGATTTAAGGACTTACCTCACTGAACAGGAAGAAGCAACAAAAGGAAAATCCATTGAACAGCAATGTGCTGAATTTGACGCTTACGAAATTGAAAACGACATTTGGCAGAAAAAGTTTGCTCAGATGTTTGAAAAAGATAAATCTTTAACCTGGGAGGCCGCAGAAAAGACTCTTGGAAAATGTCCGTGGCCGGGACCAAAATCCTGCAAAAATCCATACCGTCCTGCGGGACTTTATGAATGCATGGTCAACAGAATTATTCCTTATACAATAAAAGGTGTAATCTGGTATCAGGGCGAAAGTGACGATTACAAGCCTTATGCCTACAGAAAGCTCTTTAGTAATTTAATAGAAAACTGGCGTACCGACTGGAATGATGAAATGCTTCCATTTGTTTTTGTTCAGCTTCCGGTTCACAGATATATTGCAGATAAAGACTTCCGCCACTGGTGCATAATCCGCAAGGCTCAGGAAGAAGTTTCTAAATTTGTTGCAAATGCATTTATGACCTGCGCTCTGGATTTAGGTCATTACAATGATATTCATCCTAAGGCAAAAAAAATTCTTGCAGAACGACTTGAACAGAATGCCCTCGCAAATGTCTATAAAAAAGCAAACGCAGAAGATGTCCTTTCTCCGCGGCTTTCAGATTCTTATCCCGAAGGACAGAAAATTACTTTGTCTTTTGAAAATGCGCAAAAAGGATTTGTTTATCAGATGGATGAAAAAATTCTTAATGAATACAGGGATATGGAAAATCTTGCTAAAACTCCGCTTCCAGAAGATTTTACAGGCTTTGAAGTTGCCGGCGAGGATGAAGTTTTCTATCCTGCAGAATTTGCGTTTGGCGGGACAGATTCTAAATTGAACACAATCACTTTGTTCAGTAAGTCTGTAAAAGAGCCTTTATACGCACGGTATGCCTGGTATAATTACGGTCCTGCACCTTTTAAAGCAAAAAACGGTCTTCCTGTTCAGCCGTTTAATACACTTAAAAAACTAAATTGCGAAGCAACTGAACATGCAGAGATTCAGCAGATAATGACTGTATAGATTTGCGCGCAGAATAATTTTGCAATTTTTTTGATTTTTTTCTGTTTCTATTTCCTTTTTTTAATAGTTTTTGCGTTTATATAGATATGAAAAAGATTCAAAAATTATTTTTAACTCCGGCAATTTTATTGTTTATTGCGTTCGCAAGCGGCTGCAATTCAGAAATTCATTTTAGTCCTCAAAAAGAATATTCGCTTGTATGCTGGAACCTTCAGACATTTTTTGACGGCAACATTGACGGCTGCGAATATACTGAATTCAAAAAAAGCGATAACTGGGATGAAGGAAAATACCGCGTTCGGCTTCAAAGACTCTGCGATTCTATTAAAAAACTTAACGCAGATATTTTTGTTCTTGAAGAAATTGAAAATGAAAAAATCATTCTTGATATTTCTAATATGCTGTGCGGTACCTCCTGGAAAAACAGTGAACGCTGGAATTACGCATGTTTTACAAAAGAAAACGGAAGTTCAATAGGCTGCGCCGTTTTATCAAGAATTCCAATAAAAGAAGTTAATACTCATTCACTTGATATAAGAACACAAAAAGAAGCTCAGCCTTCCATGCGCCCGGTTACATACGTAAATTTTTCTGCAGGTAAAAAAGATTTTTGCGTCATAGTTAATCACTGGAAATCAAAATCCGGCGGCGCAGAAAAATCAGAAATATGGCGTGACTGGCAGGAAGCCTTATGCGAAAGAATTATTCCAAATGACACAGAGTTTCCGGCATTAATCTGCGGAGACTTTAACCGTGACGCAAAGGAATTCATTCATTTTTTTGAAGAAAATCAAAACGAAAATATAAAATCTGCAAACACAATTTTCCGCGGATTTTGCGAAGTTCCAAAAGAAGATTTTTCTGATTCCGAAAGTTCAGAGGATTTTTCAATTCTTCCGTATTTTCTACCCGAAGAAAAAATTCTTTATTCTCCGTGGTACAATGCCGACGGAGAATTTTCAACCGCAACCGGCAGCTATTATTACAAAGAAAACTGGGAACGAATTGACCACATATTTACAAATACGCAGATAAAAATCCTTACGTTTTCTCCGTGTGCAGAAGCTCCATGGCTAAATGAATATGGAGAACCCGACAGTTATAAAATATATAACGGCAGAGGCTACTCCGACCATCTGCCGTTAAAATGTACATTCCAGATTTTATAAATTAAAGCTGCACGCGCAGACTGCGCAATAAGTACAAGGCAAAAAATTATTTTTCAATAAGTTCAAAATTTGCGCCGAGCTTATTCATTTCTTCAAAAAAGTTTGGAAATGTTACGCTGCACCACTGAGCATCGCTTACCGTAAGTTTTTCGCCTTCGTTAAGCGCAAGACCAAGACAGGAAAGTGCCATTACAATTCTGTGATCTTTATACGACTCCACTGCCCCGCCGCAAAGTTTTTTGCCGCCGTTTCCATTTACGACAAGAACGTCGCCTTCATCGTGGATATCTGCACCAAGCTTAGAAAGTTCACTTTCCATAGCCTTGATTCTGTCTGTTTCTTTTTTACGGCAAATGTCAATGTCGGTAAAAATTGTTTTTCCTTCAATAAAACATGCGATAACGGCAAGCGCACAAATTGCATCCGGGAAACTCGACATATCAATTTTTAAAACACCGTCCGGAAGCGATTTTGTAGAAAGAGTTTTTCCGCCTTGAACAGTCAGCTGATTTTTCTGTTTGTCCCATTCAATATCTGCACCAACAGATTTAAGGACTTCAACTATTTTATCATCTCCCTGACTTCCAGAACTGTCTATATTATCAATAACTATGCGGCTGTCTGTAATAAGTGCTGCAATCAGAGGAAAAGCAACGCCTTCCCAGTCTGAAGGAACTGCCCTGTCAAATCCCTGAATATTAAGCGGGCCCTTTACAGAAATTGATTTAAAATCATCAGAAACAGAAACCTGAGCTCCAACACTTTCGAGCCACATTTTTGTCATTGTAAGGTAAGGTGTTTCTTTTGGATTTGTAAGCGAAAGCTTTAATTCTCCGTTCAATCTTGTTGCGGCCATCATAAAGCCGCTTATATACTGAGAAAGTTCTCCTCCTGTAACAAGTTCTTTATTAACATCAATTGGGCCTTCAAATGTAAATGGCGGAGTTGAATTATTTTCAAGGCACTGAGCTTTTGCACCAAGCTGATTCAAAGAATCAATCAAATGATTTACAGGACGACGGCAGATTGATTCATCGCCGGTAAAAGTACATTTTCCTTTTAACGTAGATAAAACCGGACTCAGAAAATACATTAACGAACCGGAATTTCCGACATCAATTTTATTTTCCGGAAGATGCAGATTTTTTCCTGCGCCATTAACTGTCCAGACATTTTCTTCCATAATAACTTTTCCGCCTATCTGGTCTACAGCCTTTGCCGTAGAAAGGCAGTCGTTACTTGGAAGTGGGTTTGAAATATGAGATACGCCTTCTGCCATAGAAGCAAGAATAAGTGCTCTGATTGTATGACTTTTTGAACCTGGAACAGTTATATGTCCCGATAAAACAGCTTTTTTTGCAATTGCTTTCATAATAGAGTGATAATATCAAAAAAAAGCGTGGGTTTCTAGTGAACCGTAATTCGCCAGAAACCCACGTTTTATAAAAAAAAAGCTGCTAAAATATTCTGCTATTTAATTATCGTTCCATTCCGTCCATTGTAATAATTCCGCCCTTGTCATCGAATTTCAATTCGCGGAATTTTACGTTACGCTTCTGGTTAATACCGTTTGAGCGTTCACAATCGTGATAGAAAAGATACCATTTTCCATTATATTCAATAATAGAATGGTGAGTTGTCCATCCCAATACAGGAGTAAGGATTTTTCCGCCATAAGTATATGGTCCGTAAACGTTCTTACTTGTTGAATAACACAAGAAGTGTGTTGTTCCTGTTGAATATGTGAAATAATATGTATCGCCTTTTTTAAACAGCCATGGGTCTTCAAAATATCTGCGGTCTTCGTCTCCACCAGTCAATGGATTTCCTTTTTCATCAAGAATAACAAGATCGCGGAATTCTTCTGCCATTTCTGTAAGATTGTCTTTCATTAAAGCAATTTTTGGAGTACATGCAGGTTCATTTCCTTTTGGCTCTTTGTTATCTGCGCTCCATTTATTGTTTCTGTACTGATCAAGCTGTCCGCCCCAGAGTCCGCCGGCAGTAAGATAATATTTTCCGTCTGTATCCGGGAAAATACATGGATCTATTGAGTAGCTTCCTTTAATATAATCCGGTTCTGCTTTAAATGGACCTTCTGGTTTATCGCCTTTTGCAACTCCAATACGGAACATTCCTGTTTTATCGCGTGCAGGGAAGAAGAAGTAATATTTTCCGTCTTTTTCTGCACAATCCGGAGCCCAAAGCTGTTTGCTTGCCCAAGGAACATCTTTTAATGTTAAAACACAACCACAGTCACGTGGCAATGTATTATCATCAGCCATTTCATAAACATGGTAATCGATCATGTCATACTGATCGCCGTTATCATTATTTTCTACATCCTTATCTTCATCGTGAGAAGGATAAATATAAATTTTTCCATTAAAAACATGTGCTGATGGATCTGCAGTATACAAATCCATAACGAGTGGTTTCTTTTGAATCATTTTAATCTCCCTATTGTTAATTCCTGTTATTCTTAAATTCTATAGTTGATCCTATAAAAAGAACCGCCCTCCGCCGCAAGGCGGAGTTGCAGTTACAGGAGGTATTATTATATGAAAAGACAAAGCACAAAAAAACACCTAACTTTGCATTTCATACCTGTATTCTATATTTAATGCATGAATTTTCAATCAGAGTTTTATCTTAATGTAAAAAAAAATTTGAAAATTCATACGTTATGGCTGATAATTTCTATATATAGAATTTCAAAAAGTCATATTTTAGACCTTTCTGGTTAGGTAAGGAAATAAACTATGAAAAAATTTCTATTTTCTTTTTTATTGCTCGCTTCGTGCTTTTTTTGTTATGCACAAAACGATTTTTTTGGGAATTATGTTTACCAGTCATGGAATTCCTTCGGCGAACTTTCAGGAACAACTTCTACAGACATTTTCCAAACTGCAGACGGATATATTAACATTGGAACTTATGAAGGTCTCGTAAAATTTGACGGTGTTGAATTTACAACCATTAACAAATCTTCCAGCAACGATGTAGAATTTATTTCTGTCCGTGTAATTTTTCAGGATTCAAGGGGAAATGTATGGATTGGAACAAACGACGAAGGCCTTCACAAAATTTCTCCGCAGGGCAATAAATCTTACACAACCGACAATGGACTTCCTAATAATTCAATAAGAGCCCTTGTTGAAGATAAAAAAGGAAATTTATGGATAGGAACTGCCGGCGGCGTTGCCTATCTTACATATGACGGAAAAATTATTACGCCTCAATTCCAGGCCGGAACAATTGCAAACGGAATTATTGCCTCTTCGCTATATTGCGATACAATGGGAAGAATCTGGCTTACAACCTCTAACGAAAGAGGCTTATTCTTATACACAGACGGTCTTTTTAAACAGCGTCCGGAGCTTGAATCTTTTGGAATGTATTTTGCTACTTCGATTTTTCAGGATATGAGCGGAACTTATTGGATTGGACTTGGCGATAATGGAATCATAACAATAAAAAATGGCGTTCTTAAGCATTTATGGACAAAAACTCTGCTTGATTATTCTCCGACCTGCACAATTTATCAGGAACCAAACGGAACAATGTGGTTTGGAACTGAACACGGTCTTGTTGTCTATTATGACGGAAAATTTATTGAATACGATGGTTCTCACAAAGAAGACCTTATAAACATAAATAAAATTATAAGGGACCGCGAAGGAAACATCTGGTTTGCAACAGACAGAAACGGAGTTGGAAAAATTTCACACGGAAAATTCCGTATGGACAGACTGAATACGACAGTAAATGCAATTGCAGAAGATTCAAAAGGCTTAATATGGGTCGCAACAGATAAAGGTGTTATCTGTTATAAAAATGATGAACGGATTGAAAACGAGCTTACACGATATACAAAGGATTTAAGAATCCGCCATGTAGAAGCAACTTCGGACGGAGGACTTCTTGTAAGCTGCTATACCAAACCTTCGCAGCTTTACTATGACGGTAAAAATATTAAAAGCTGGACTACAGATGATTTTCTTGCAGGAAATAAAGTTAGGGTTGCAATCGAAACTGATAAAAAAGAATACTATGTTGGAACA
>CAMVBP010000026.1 GCA_947165795.1 uncultured Treponema sp. | reverse complement strand
GGTTCTATGGTAGGAAGCCGCGATGTTTCTTACCAGGCAATTTTCTCTCTGCGCGGTAAGCCGGAAAATATGTACGGCCGCAAAAAGTCAGCACTTTTTGATAATGAAGAGCTTAAGAATCTCACTTTCAGTCTTGGTGTTCAAAAAGATATTGAAGGTCTTCGCTACGATAAAATTATCATTGCAACCGATGCCGATAACGACGGTTTCCATATCAGAAATCTTGTTATGACTTATCTCCTGCTTTTCTTTGAAGAGCTTGTTTTGACAGGACACGTTTATATTCTTGAAACTCCTCTTTTCCGCGTACGCAATAAGACAAAAACTGTTTACTGCTACTCGGAAGAAAGCCGCGATAAAGAAGTTGCAAAGATGGGAAAATCTGCAGAAGTAACACGATTCAAGGGACTTGGAGAAATCAACCCGAGTGAGTTCGGTCAGTTCATTTTCCCTCGTAAGGAAGGCGAACCGGAAGACAAGGGAATGCATCTTACTCCGGTAACAATTCAGACTCTAAAAAACGTACCGGAAGTTCTCAAGTTCTACATGGGTAACAACACTCCGGAACGCCGCGACTTTATTGTTCATCACCTTGCAGCCGAAATTGATGCATAATTTGCAGGCCCGCTGCCGCGGAAAATGCATTTTGTGCAGCCGCGGTAATTACATCAGCGAATAGCCGCGGTAATTGCAACAGCGAATAGCCGCGGTAATTGCATCAGCGTTTAAGTTTTTTTTCTCATATTCTCATAATTGAAAATCCGCTTAAAATATTATATATTCTCATAAACTAATGTTTAGAGGTTGAATTATGATAAAAAGAAATACAGGTTTTTCAAATCTTACAGCAGGTTATTTGTTTCCGGAAGTAGCAAGAAGACGCCGTGAGTATCTTTCTGCACATCCCGATGCTAAAATTATAAGTCTTGGAATTGGTAATACAACAGAACCACTTCCTCAGTATATTGCAAAAGCTATGTCTGATTATTCTCTCGGCTTGGCTACAAAAGAAGGTTATTCAGGATATGGCGATGAACAGGGTTTAACAAAACTTCGTGAACGC
Organism: uncultured Treponema sp.; assembly: GCA_947165795.1. The sequence goes on along the minus strand of CAMVBP010000026.1, from coordinate 13,143 downwards.
ATTGCAGAAGTTTTTTATCCTGGAATTATTTCCGGCGATGAAGTTTTTATTTCTGATGGTGCAAAATGTGATATTGCAAGAATTCAGACTTTGTTCGGAAAGAAAGTAAAGGTTGCCGTTCAGGATCCTTCTTATCCTGTTTATGTTGACGGTTCAGTTATTACAGGCGCTGCCGGAAAAAATACAGGAAGCGGTTACAAAGGAATTACATATATGCCGTGTACTCCGGAAAATAATTTCTTCCCGGATATTTCTAAGATCAAGAAAAATTCTCTCATTTATTTTTGTTCGCCAAATAATCCTACAGGTGCAGTTTCTACAAAAGAAGATTTAAAGAAGCTTGTAGATTTTGCAAATGCAAACGGATGCATAATTATTTTTGATGCTGCATACCGTGAGTTCATTCGTGATCCTTCTCTTCCAAAGTCAATTTTTGAAATTGAAGGAAGCAAAACCTGTTCTATAGAAATCAACTCTTTTTCAAAACCGGCAGGCTTTACAGGTGTGCGTCTTGGATGGTCAGTTGTTCCAAAAGAACTTGTATTTGCAGACGGATCAAGTGTTCATAAAGACTGGAACCGCGTAATGACAACACTTTTCAACGGGGCTTCAAATGTTGCTCAGGCTGGTGGACTTGCCTGTCTTGAACCTGAAGGTCTTGCCGCAATGAAGAGCGTTATAGATTATTACCTTGAAAATGCTGCATTAATAGAAAAGACTTTCCGCGGTGAAAACTTTAAGAAAATGGATGTTCAGGTATATTTTACAGGAAATTCTCCATATATATGGGTAAAATTCCCTGGTAAAAAAAGCTGGGACGTTTTTGATTCAATTCTTGATAAGTGCCGCGTAGTTACAACTCCGGGAAGCGGATTCGGTCCAGCCGGAGAAAGTTTTATACGTATTAGTGCATTCGGACACAAAGAGGATGTAGAAGAAGCCTGCAAGAGACTTGCTGATTTTTCTCTTTAATTGTTTAGATCTAGAATTTTGTTCTGTAGCCTAAATCTATTGAAACTATGTTTCCTGGATTTCGGCGCAGAATTTCCATAATCCTTACACTTGCCATAAAATGCAGTTCGCCGCCAAGGAAATCTGTGGTAGTGTATGGAGTAATATTTGCACTAAGATAATCCGTATTGATTGAATTAACCTTTTCAAAATCCATAACGGTAAAGTCAATTAATGCGGCTGCAAAATGGCATCCGATTGTAAAGAATTTTCTGCCGATTTTTATATCTTCGCTGTAAATATTTAAATCTGCTCCAAGATTTCCGTCTACAAATAAAAGAGTTCGTACAGTTTTTGATGGAATTGAATAAAAGCTTATATTTGTATGGAAATTATGTGTAATGAATCTTGGTTCAAAGATAAAATAAATGTCATCACCGGAAATTTCAAGATTTCCTTTCTTTTTTAAGCCTGCATTGTAAAGGCCGCCCTGAAGGAAAAGCCCGTTAGTATAATTATTTCCAAGAAGAATGGTAGTTCCTGCATGCCAGTAAAGTTTTTCTACGGCGATTAAAAGATCTTCGTATTTTTTCTGATCATCATCTATAATAGGGAAGCCGACACCGCCTGCTAAATCCCATGTAAAATACTGAAGATTTCCTGCAAATCTTAAATCCGTATTAAATACATAGTAGTCATCATCTTCATGATTCATATATATGTATAAACCGCCGGCAACAGGCATACTCTGCGGTCTAATAACATCTGCAATTCCAATTCCGGAAAGAGGGTAAAGGTTTGAACCTGCAAAACCAAGATAACTTTCCGTAATTTTAGAAGCTATAGGTTCAATACTGAAATATCTTTGAAGAAAAATGTCTGTTCCAATAGGATCATATTTTCCAAGGAAAAAGCTAAAGTAATTCATAGAGTTTGCAAGAGAAGCTCTTCCAATAAGGGAAACTTCATCAATCATAAAAATTGATTCGCTTTCTCTAAAAATTGATTCGCTGATTAAGTTTCCTGAATCAAGGGAAAAATCCAGGTGCGACCAGAGATTCGGTGTAAAATTAAGCTGGCCAGCAAAAAAAGCCTGGAGTTTTAGCTGAGGTGAAAATACTTCTGAATCCTGGCTGCCAAAATTCAGTTTTCCTCCTGTATATCCGCTGAAATAACTTTCACAAAAGACACTTGTATTTAATAAAATAAAAAAAGCTAATGCTATATGAAATTTATGCTTCATAAAAATACCTCAGTTTAAAACCTTATCATTCTATTATCGGAATATAACATTGTATTCTATAGAAGAAGTTTAAAAAGAAGGTATGATTAAATTCAGTCTATTCTGCGCTGAAAATTCCCGCCGGAAAAGCCTTTGATAATATTTTTTATGCATAAAAAAGCAGAATTTCTAAGAAATGTAAAATTATTACATAATAAAAAATGAAATTTTTCTCTTGAATTCTCCTATTTTTGGTATATAATGGTTCTATATGAGTGATTATCTTGACCCGAATAACGAAGAACTGTTGAAAGACTTCTTCGCAGAAGCAGAACAGCAGGTAGAACAGCTGGAGAGTAATATTCTCGTTATTGAAAATGATCCTTCAAATCACGAAGCGATTGATGAGATATTCCGTGCCGCACATACATTAAAAGGCGGTTCTGCAACAGTAGAAATGATGGAGCTTTCACATTTTACTCATACTGTAGAAGATGTGCTTGATGAAATCCGTTCTGATAGAATTAAGGTTGATGAAGATGTTGTAGACATCCTGCTGACTTCTATTGATGTTATTAAAGCAATGATGGAAGCCCGTCAAAACGGTTCTGTTTACGAAGAAAATATTGATGAGATAGTAAATAAACTTCATGCTTATATACCTCAGAAAGATGGTAAAAAGGCGGCTGCTCCAAAAGCAGCTCCTAAGCCTCAGGCACCTGCACCACAACCGGTTGCTGCACCTGTTGCTGCTGCGCCATCTGCTCCAGCCGCTGGAAGCGGACTTGTTTTACCGGATCTTTCGGAAGACGAATTTGCTGAATTAAAGCAGGCATGCGAAGGAAATCAGAAACTGTGGTGTGTTGCCGTTAAATTTGATGAAAGTAATCCAATGAATACAGTTGGTGGAATTCAGGTATTTGCTGCATTAAAATCTTCCGGAAACGTACTTAAGACTGTTCCTGATTTTGATGCCCTTTATGAAGATCAGTTCTACGAAAATGTATTTTATTATATAGCTACAGAGGCAGATGGTTCTGCACTCGAAGATGCATCTTTCTTAAGCGACGTTACTTTAATAACAGATGCTCATTTAATTGAAGATGCTACTTCCGGAACTGCTAATGATCCTTCTGTAAAAGCTGCAGCTCCAGCTGCCGCACCTGCACCGGCTGCAACTCCTTCTCCGGCTCCTGCTCAAAGTTCTTCTTCTCAGGATGCATTGCTGCAGGATATTTTGAACGATAACGTACTTAAACCGGAATCTAAACCTGCCGCAGCTGCTGCAGATGAAAATAAAGAAGTTAAAAAGCCTGAACCTAAGAAAGAGGGAACAGCTGCTCACGTTCAGCAGGGCTCAATTTTGCGCGTAGATTCACGAAGAATTGATAACCTTTTGAACCTTGTATCAGAAGCTGTTATTACAAAGGCTTCATTCAACCAGTTATCTATTCAGACAGCTTCGGAGCTTGCTAAGTTCCAGACTCTTGAAGCAGAATTTAAAGAGAAGTTCCATTCATTAATTGATGGAATTCCTACATATCTCGAAAATCTTAATAATGACGGACTTTCTGTTAATGAACTTAGAAAGCAGTTAAACGACGAGTATGGTTCATTAGGTTCAATTTTTGATGAATATGAATCAGAACTTAAGGGAATGACTGTTAAGTTCAAGGCAAATACTCAGAACCTTGGTTCAATTGCCAGCGATTTGCAGGAAGGTGTAATGAAGATCCGAATGGTTCCTATCAATCAGATTTTCAGCCGATTCCCTCGCGTTGTCCGCGATTTGCAGAAAGACCTTAATAAGAAAATTGACCTTGTAATAGAAGGTGAGGATACAGAACTTGATAAATCGGTAGTAGAAGATCTTCTCGATCCGATTATGCACTGTGTACGAAACTCAGTTGACCATGGAATTGAAACTCCAGATATAAGAAAGGCCGCTGGAAAACCGGAAACAGGAACTGTTCTTTTGAAGGCTTCTAACGAAGGTAACATGATCGTTATTGAAATTAAAGATGATGGTGCCGGAATTGATGTTGAAAAAGTTCGCAAGAAGGCTATTGATAAAGGACTTATCCATCCGGACAAGGTAGTTTCTGATCAGGATGCTTATCAGTTAATTATGCAGCCGGGCTTCTCTACTGCAGAAAAGATTTCTAATATTTCCGGTCGTGGAGTAGGTCTTGATGTTGTTAAGACAATGATTACAAACCTTAAAGGTAACATCACTGTTAATTCTTCAAAAGGAAAGGGAACTTCTTTTGTAATTAAGATTCCATTAACTCTTGCTATTATTCAGGGTCTGCTCGTTAGAGTTGGAAAAGAAGTTTACTCAATTCCAATTGCAAACGTTATTGAAAGTCAGTGTATAAACATTAAAGAAATAAATCACATTGATAATTATGAAATTATGAATGTTCGTAATGAAGTAATCAGCGTTCTTCGTCTTTCAAGGCTGTTTGGTATTCAGGAATCTGTACAGACAGACGAGTGTTACATAGTAATTGTTGGTACTCAGGAAAAGAAGATAGGTGTAATGGTTGATTCTTTAATTGGCGAGGAAGACGTTGTAATTAAGCCGTTAAAAGATCAGTTCACAAGTTCACCTGGAATTGCCGGTGCTTCAATTCTTGGAGACGGTTCTGTTTCTCTTATTATTGATGTTAGTCAGCTGCTTGAATTAGGCGTTAAGCAGGAATTGCTTGCGCAGCAGCAGCTTATGAATGGATAGAGGTGTTTATGGAAGCAGAAAATCAAGTTTTGGTAGCTACTGATGTAGCTTCTATGACAGAAGAAAACAACGAAAATGCCACTGTAATTGATTTTAAGATGGTTACCTTCTCGCTTGCAGGACGTGATTATTCTATAGACATTATGCATGTAAAGGAAATTGCAAAGGCCGGAAGATTTACATATGTTCCAAATGCACTTCCTTTTGTTTTAGGTGTTTATAACCTTCGTGGTGAAATTATTCCTATTCTGGATTTGAGACTTTTCTTTAATATTCCTGTAGAACCAAGAAAAGAAAACTCTCTCGTTAATCTTCTCATTCTTACAGTTGAAGACCAGATTTTTGGTGTTGTTGTAGATAAGATTGACAAGGTTGTTGGTGTTCAGAAGAGCACAATTCAGCCGCCACATCCTCTTTTTGGTGATATAAATATTAAATATATCGATGGTGTCGTAGAAGCAAATAAGAGACTTTACGTTTTGCTGGACATAACAAGAATTTTCTCTTCAAAGGAATCTCTTGAAGTTCATCAGAACAGACAGTTGCCTTATGCTCAGCCTTCTGTTACACAGCAGAATACTGGTGCAGTTACATCAGGTGATGAACCAAGAATTAAAACTCCTGCAGAATTAGCTGGAAAAGTTGTTCCTCAGGAAACAGCTGCAGCAAATTCTGCTGCACCCTCCGAATCTGAAGTAGATTTAAAGTTCATTAAAGAAAGCTTACAGAATTATGCAAAATTCTATGTATCTTCTGTAAATGAACAGTGGATTACACGCCGCTATAATGAATGGAAAAAAGAAACCGGCAGTTCTACAGTTCAGCTTCAGACAGAAAGCGACGCTCAGAAATTTATTCAGCCTTTCTGGTCTACATGTACAGATGCATGGTGGACAGAATCATATGCAAAAGTTGTAGAAAAAGCTTTGCCTGATAATTCTGCAAAGCAGATTATTGTTTGGAATCCGGGATGCGGAAAAGGTATGGAAACATATTCTTTGGCTTGTGTCCTTAAGAAAAGATATCCTAATGCAAAAATTAGGATTTATGCTCAGGATATAGATTTATTGAACGTTTCTAATGCTTCTTTACTTTCTGTTCCTGCAAGTCTTGCTACTGACTGGTATGGTCCATATTTGACAAAAAAAGCAAATGGAGATTATACTTTTAGTCAGGAAATAAAAGACAGCATAATGTTTGAATATCATGACTGTAAAAACACAAATGCGCTGCCAATGGTAGATGTAGTTTTCGCAAGAGATATTCTTTCTTTGATGGATGAGAACGCTCAGGAAGCTGTTGTTTCAGATTTCCTTGAGAAAATGAAAGGAAATGCAATTGCTATCATAGGTGAAAATGAAGCACTGCCTTCTGGATTTAGTTTTGGTGAAAAAACTGTAGATACCCTTGTGGTATATACTAAAGATTAATAGGAGATAAAAATGCGAGTAGAGTATATTAATCCGTTTGTTGAAACTTCATTCCGTGTTCTTCAGGAGGTTCTTGGAGGCGCTGAAGTAAAGCGTGGGGATTTGTACCTAAAATCAACTGCAATGCCAGTTATGGGAGTTGCTGCTCTCGTTGGACTTGCTGGAGACGTAGAAGGACGTGTTCTTTTTGATATGACAATGGAGACAGCCCTGAATGTTGCATCAGCCATGAACGGAGAAACTTTACCACAGTTTGATGATTTGGCTAAAGCCACAATTAGTGAATTGGCTAACCTTATTACTGCTCAGGCTGTTACAAAGTTACACGAGCTTGGATTTAAGTTTGACTTGACTCCTCCAGCTTTGTTTGTTGGTCAGAAAATGGAAATTGCCGCTTTAGGTGGAACAACTGATAGTGTTGAAGCACTTATTGTTCCTCTTATTTCTGATTGCGGAAAAATTGAAGTTAATGTTTCTATTAGGGAACGTGCATAAACTATTGGAAAGGAGTAAGAAAAATGAAAACAACACAGGATTATCCTACAATTAATGAGCGTCCACCAGAGGGCCGAAAGGATGACGGAACTTCTTTTAGAGTTTTAGTTGTTGACGATTCTATGTTCGTAGCAAAACAGCTTGGTCAGATCCTTAGTAGTGAAGGTTATGAAATTGTAGCTACAGCAGCTGATGGAAAAGAAGGCGTTGATAAATATAAAGAATTGTGTCCAAATGTTGATTTGGTAACAATGGATATTACTATGCCTAAGATGGATGGTATTACTGCTTTGGAACAGATTATGGCTTTTGATAAGAATGCAAGAGTTGTAATGGTAAGTGCTCTTGGTAAGGAAGAACTTGTTAAGAAATCACTTATGACTGGTGCAAAGAGTTACATCATTAAACCTCTTGACCGCAAGAAGGTTTTGGAACGAATCTCAAAGGTTCTTCAGTCATAGTTTAATATTTGCAGATGGGTTGCTTTTAGCAGCCCATTTTTTATGCAGTTATAAACTTTACAAACTGATACATTCCCTTAGTCTGTCTTATAATAAATTTACATTGTTTGTCTTCTCTTATTTTGCTTCGTAATCTTGAGATAAGGACTTTCAGGGAATTTTCCGTAATTTCTTTTCCGTCTTGTATATAGAATTTCTGAATGTCAGACAGCGAAAGCAGAAAATCCTTGTTTGCCTGAAGAATCGAAAGCAGGTAAAAAAGATTTTCCGGCAGCGAAGCTCTTTTTTTGAATTCCAGAATAAAATCTTTCTTTACGTTTTTTATATAATCAAGCGAGTATTTTTTTGGAATCATATATTCAGGAAGGGGTTTTGGTTTTTGCATTAAGCTTATGTATGGCGAAAGTTCATCAGATTCAACAAGCTCTTCAAGATCTTTAAATATTTCATCAAACTTTTCTATCTTAAATACCTGTTCTTTTTTAGAATTCTGATTCAGCATTATTTGAGATTTCCAGTGCCTTGCTCTTGTGGACATTGTAAGGCAGGGGTCATTATAAAATACAAGGGGGAGACACAGCTTCTTCTTCAGAAAAAAATTATAAATATCAAAATCATCATGATTGTAGGCAGTAAAATCCAAGACAAGTAAATCTGGCGGTGTTTTTAGTTTCATCAATGTTGTTCCAACTTCCTGCTGATTTTGAAAACAAAGACACAGATGTCCTTTTTCAGTCAGATGATCGCATATAATTTGACCAATATATGGCTGCATGGAATAAACAAAAACATTCATAAATACTTTTCTCTTTTAGTTTTTAATTTATTGCTTTATAATATGCTATATCAAGTTTTTGTATTTGCACATACAAACTTTCTCTTATTTATTTTTTAAGATAATAAGCAGTATTTTTTCATAAAAATTTGGAGTTCTTTATGCAACAAGTCAGAAAATCAGGAATTTTACTTCATCCTACATCTTTGCCGGGAAAATACGGAATTGGAACTTTAGGCGAATATGCATATAAATTTATTGATTATCTTGAAGAAGCCGGACAAAAATTATGGCAGGTTCTTCCATTAGGACCAACCGGTTACGGCGACTCACCTTATGCTTCATTTTCTACTTTTGCAGGAAATCCTCTTTTAATAGATTTGGATAAGCTGGTAGAAAGAAAATGGTGTTCAAAAAAAGATATAACTCCGTGTGAATATATAAAGCCGGAAGGCAACGTAGATTTTGGAACTGTTGTCTGGTGGAAGCTTCCTGTTTTGTTTTCTGCGGCAAAATATTTTCTTGCCAATGCAGATGAAAATGATAAGCTTCTATATAAAAGCTTCTGTAAAAAGTCTTCTTTGTGGCTTGATATGTATTGTATTTTTATGAGCATAAAATCTTTTTATGATAAAAAAGCTCAGGAAGAAAATACAAATGCTTCCATCTGGTATGCTTACTGGCCTAAAGAGCTTGCATCCTGCTCACAGGAAGCTGTTGCTGAATGGAAGAAAAATCATAAAGAAGAAATTGAACTTTATAAAGTAATCCAGTTCTTTTTTGATATTCAGTGGAATGAATTAAAATCTTATGCCAATGACAAAAATATTTCTATAATTGGAGATATTCCGATTTTTGTTGCAATAGACAGTGCTGATGTCTGGGCAAATCAATCGCTTTTCCAGCTTGAGAAGAGCGGAAAGCCTTTATGCGTTGCCGGAGTTCCGCCGGATTATTTTAGTGCAACCGGACAGCTTTGGGGAAATCCTTTGTATGACTGGGATGCAATGAAAAAAACTGGTTATAACTGGTGGATTATAAGAATAAAAAGAATTCTGGAATTAACGGATATTTTACGAATTGATCATTTCCGTGGCTTTGAAGCTTACTGGTCTGTTCCGTTTGGTCAGGAAACTGCAGTAAATGGAAAATGGATAAAAGGTCCTGGAATAGATTTGTTTAAGGCTATTAAGAAAAAGCTTGGAGATATTCCGATTATAGCCGAAGACTTGGGCGTTATTACCGATGAAGTACGTGAATTGCGCGATGATTGCGGCTTCCCTGGAATGAAGGTCCTTCAGTTTGCCTTCAGTCCTGATGAAGCCAAACAAAACGGAATGACAAACGCTTTTTTGCCGCATAATTTTGAAACTTCAAACTGTATTGTTTATACAGGAACTCATGATAATGACACAATGCAGGGCTGGTTTGAAAATTGCAGCGATGAACAGCTTCTTTTGGTTTCTCAATATCTGCTTGGAAAAAAACTTACGCTTTCAGAAGCAAAGAAAAAGGTGAGCGATAAATCACTTTGTAAGGAAATGATAAAGCTTGCTTTTGCTTCTTCTGCACAATTCTGTGTAATTCCGGTTCAGGATATTTTGTGTGTAGGAAATGAGGCTCGCATGAATGTTCCTTCTACAACTGGTTCAAACTGGTCCTGGAGAATGTCTAAGGCTGAGTTTAAAAAAGGTTCAAAACTGGAAAAATTCTGCGACTATTTGAGTTTTATTACAGAAATGTATGGCCGCTAGGCTAGTTCATTTTAGAAACCCATTCTATAGCCATTTGTCTTAACTCCGCTGAAGATTTGCAGTGGAGTTTACTTTTCATATTCTCTTTATGTGTGTCTATGGTTTTTATGCTTACATTAAGCTTGTCGGCCATTTCCATAGTGCCGATTCCTTTTCCAATTAAAGTAAAAATCTGCAGCTGGCGGTCAGAAAGTGTGCTTATAAAAGAAACATTGTCTTCTGAATCTCCTTCAGATTTTACCCTGTTCTTTTCATTTTCGCTTAAATATATTTTTCCCTGGCACACTGTAGAAATTGCATCAAGCACTTTTGATTCTGCTTCTGCCTTCATGATATAACCTTTGGCGCCGGCTTTAATTGCACGTTCTGCATAAAATCTTTCGTCGTGCATTGAAAGTATTAAAACTTTGATTTTTGAATTAATGTATAAAATTTCTTTTAAAACTTCTAATCCGTCTTCCTTACCTAAATTTAAATCGAGGATTATAAGATCCGGAGACTTTTTAGAAAGATATTCCAGGGCTTCGGTTCTGTCTTTTGCCATTCCAACAACTTTATATCCATTTTCGGTTTCTATAAGTTGCGCGAGTCCTCTGCTGAATAATGGATGATCATCAATAATAAATACTGAAATACTCATAATAATCCTCTTGTAATTATTTTACCATATTTTTTTAAATTATAGTATAATAACTATAGGAATTCTTAAATATTTATGAAAATTGGTGTTGTATTAATAAATCTAGAAGAAGAGTATCAGCTTTCGGTTTTTAACGGGATACAAAATAGGGCAATAAAAGAAGGTGTAGAAGTTGTCTGCCTTATGATAGAAAATGATCCTTTTGTTCCGGGCGGACTTATTCAGAAATTTCCTGAAAGTTCAATTTTTAATCTTGACGGAATTATTCTTTTAACATCTGCACTTTCCGATAACAGTCATATTCATTCAAAATCTGATATAAGAAAAATCTGGGGAAAGCTTCCTGTTGTTTCTGCGGGTCAGAATGTTATGGGAGTTCCTTCCATATATGTTCAGACTGATGATTCCATGAAGCAGCTGGTAGAGCATCTTGTACTTAAACATAATTATAGAAAATTTTTATTTATTGGCGGCGGTAAAAAGCAGCACGATGCTATTCTGCGCGAACGAATATTTGTTCAGACAATGGAAGCGTATAAACCATGGTTTCCGGATTTGTCTTATATAATCAAAAACGGTTTGTTTACAGAAGATTCGTCTTTTAAAGTAATGGAAAAATTAAATGCCGAAAAGAATATAAATCTTGATGCCGTTGTCTGCGCTAATGATAATATGGCAATCGGTGTTTATAAATTCTTTAAGATGAAATCGAAGAATTCTCAAATAAAGGAATGCGCAGTTACCGGCTTTGATGATATTCCTCAGGCACAATATGAAATCCCGGCCCTAACTACCGTTCGTCAGCCTTTGTCCGAAATGGGTGAACAGGCAATGGAACTGATTCTGAAAGTAATTAATAAAGAAAAAAATATTTTAGCGTATAAAAATTACATTGAATCAACTATTGTTTTTAGAGAGTCCTGCGGCTGCAGAAAAGAAACTCAATCAAAGGATTTTTCAGAAATGGAATCGAAGCTCCGTGAAATGAAAAATACTTATATTAATGTAGAAAATTATTTGCGATTAACAAGCCAGATAGGACAAAAGTTAAATCAGACCCAGGATATAAGTGAAATGAATAAGGTATTAAGGCTGAATCTGGGTGAGCTTGGAATAAGGAATTTTAATATACTTCGTTTTACAAAAGAGTTTTTTGTTCAGCCAATTTTTGTTCTTAGGGATGGAGAAGAAAAAGAAAGATTTTATAATGAATCTGAATTAAGCATAAATGATTTTTATAATATGTTTATTTCCTGTTCAGAAAAGAAAGTTCCTGTGCTTCTTATCAAACAATTGTATGACGGAGGAGTTTCTGCCGGTTGTATTATTTTTGAAGCTGAGCAGGATGTGCTTCGTTATTTAAATTCTATTTCGCTTGCGATTTCTCAATGTCTTATCCGAATAAATGTAATGGAAGAGAGAAGAAAACGTTCTGAATATCTGGAACAGGAAGTAGAAAAAAGAACCTCAGAGCTTGTAGAAGCCAATGAAAAAAGATTAAAGCTTGAAGCAGACGTTTTAAGAATTTCGGAACTGGAACGCCAGCGCTTCAGTAATGATTTGCATGATGATATTTGTCAGCGGCTGGCCGGAATTTCCATGCTTTGCAGAAGTTATTCTTCGGGGAAAACTCCGCAAAAGCAGGAACTTTCTGAGCTTGCAAATCTTATAAGCGAAACCCTGCAATGTACGCGTCAGTATGCGCATAATTCTTATCCTGTTGAACTGGAAAGCCTTGGTTTAAAAAGAAGCCTTTCCAATTTATGCAGTTCTTTTGAAGCTCAGTCGGGGCTTTCATTCAGTTATGAATGGGACATTAAAAATGATGTAGAAGAGCAGCTGAATAAAGTTCAGAAGCTGAATGTCTTTAGAATTGTTCAGGAAGCACTTCATAATTGTGTAAAACATTCAGAAGCAACAAAAGTAATTGTAAGTTCCAGAATGGAAGGCAAATGCCTTTGTTTTTCTGTAATTGATAACGGAAAAGGTTTTAATTCTCAGGACGAAGAATTAAGGGAAGGAATTGGAATGAATTCCATGCAGTACCGCGCAAATCAGATAGGCGCCGCTTTTTCCATAAAAAATAATGATGATAAGGGCTGTTGTGTTGAAGTAAAATTACCATTTACAGTAAAATAGCAGGGAATGAAAAACGAATTAAAAGAAAATAAAAAGAAAAATTATTTTTTAGAGCTCTTAAAACTATATCTTGTTTTTGCAAAAATCGGAAGTTTTACAATAGGCGGTGGACTTGCCATGATGCCTATGATTCAAAAAGAATTAATTGAAAAAAGAAAATGGATGACAGAAGAAGAACTTCTTGATTATTATGCAGTCGGTCAGAGTACACCGGGAATTGTTGCCGTAAACGTTTCTACATTTGTAGGATATAAGCAGTTTGGAATTCCTGGCGGGTTTATTGCTACCCTTGGAATGATAACGCCGTCAATTGCAATAATTATGATAATTGCAACATTTATTAATTCAATTCAGGATTATCCATATGTGCAGAAGGCTTTAAAAGGAATAAATGTTGCAGTTGCGGCGCTTCTTACAAAGGTTGTTGTAACTTTTGTAAAAAAATCTGTAAAAAATGTTATTGCGGCTGTTGGAATGATGCTTGCTTTTGGACTTGTTTTTTTTCTTAAGCTTCCTTCTTTTTTAGTAATTCTTTTAAA
>CAMVBP010000025.1 GCA_947165795.1 uncultured Treponema sp. | reverse complement strand
GCATCAAGCAGAACCTGTCCCAAAGTTTTAGACGCAAGCAAAGCACCCTGTCCGCCAACACCAACAATCATTATATTTTTTACCATTTTTAGTTCTCCTTCTTAAGCACAAAAAGATATTCCTTTACATGAATGTCTCTGTTCTGTAAGTTTCGGCTGCCGCGGAAAGTGTTGTAGGCAATTTCCACGGTTTTTAGTTTACCATATTTTTTTAACATTTGCGACATATCATCAAAATTTATAAAACCTTCCGAATTATACGAAACGATTATATATTTTGAATCTAGTCCGCAAATAATTTTTTCCATTGAATCCATTACGCGCGCACGTTTGTTAAAATCAGAATGATTCCATCCCTGAGTAATTCCGCTTACACGGCTAATTTCCACATCAAGCTTGTTTTTTAAAATAAGGTTCAGCATAAAATAATTTGAACCATATGGATGCTGATTATATGGAGGATCAAGATACGCTACATCCAGACCTTTTAGCGCGCCGCTTTGTGAAAGACTAACTGCATCCTGCTGAAAAATCTCTACATCGCAATTAAAATTACTGAGTACAGGTTTTTTTAAAACTACCCTTCCCTGAATTCTTGAAAGCGCATTTTTTCCTTTTCCGCCAAAGCAGCCTATTCCGGTCGAGCGGTCTTTGTAAAATCCCTTAAAAACTCCGCTTGTATTTACATGCACAGAAGCTTCGGTAATAAGCGGCGCAAGAAAAAAACTCTGCATATTTGGCGGAACAAGCCGCTCTGTAAGATTCCGATAAGTATCTATTAAAAGTGCATTTTCGTGAGTATAAAAAACCCGCTCGCCCATCTGTATATTATTATCGTCCTTCGGCGCATAGTTTTTTGTAATTATTCCGCTCACCTTTCTTTTTGAACATGCTTCTTCTAACTGCAAAAGAAGTTCATTATATTGTTCAGCAGGAAACTCACTAACGTTAGTTAGGTAACATTCATTTAACACGCGCGAATAATTTTCAAGATCATTCACTACAAGACGTTTTGAATACTGTTTTAGCATTCGGGCAACAATGCCAGAGCCGGAAAATAAATCTGCACAGACAAGCTTTTTTTTGCCAGTTTCTTTTGAGATTTCCTGAATTTCTTTTTCTATATTTCCAATCAGGCTTCGCTTATTGCCAATATAAGTAATTATCTGCGAAGTCAGAAACTCGTTATTTTCCGTCATCTGAAGAATTACAATGCGCCGAATTTACACATCTGGCTGCAGACTCCACAGCCTACACAAAGAGTAGCGTCAATTTTTGCCTTACCGTTCTTCATTGCAATTGCAGGGCAGCCAATCTTCATACACATCTTACAGCTCTTACACTTATCCTGATCAACAACAAGCGGAGGATTGTGCTTTACTTCTTTAAGAAGCGCACAAGGTCTGCGGCTGATAATAAGGCTTGGCTCTTCAACTTCGAGTTCTTCTTTTACAGCGGTTTCACATTCTGCAATATTATAAGGATCAACTACGCGAACGCGGTTAATTCCCATAGCCTTAGCCAAAGCTTCAAGGTCTACGCGTCCTGCAGGATCACCGTAAAGATTTTTTCCGGTTGTAGGATTCTGCTGATGACCAGTCATACCTGTAATTGAGTTATCAAGAACAATAACAGTTGAATTAGACTGATTATAAGCAATTGTTGCAAGGCCAGTCATTCCCGAATGCATGAATGTAGAGTCACCGATTACAGCAACAGATTTCTTTTCGTTTTCTGCGCCACCGGCCTTGTTCCAGCCGTGAAGTCCGCTGAACGAAGCACCCATACAAAGAGTTACGTCCATTGCAGAAAGTGGAGCAACGCTTCCCAAAGTATAACAGCCGATATCGCCGAATACAGTTACCTTAAGCTTGTTCAAAGCGTAGAACATTCCGCGGTGTGGGCAGCCTGCACACATAATTGGCGGGCGAACAGGAATTGCAGTATCAAGTTTTTTACCTGCGTGAACTTCCTTTCCAAAGGCAGCAGCCACAATATTCTGACTGAATTCGCCACAAATAGGGAACATATCTTTTCCGTGAATCTCGCACTTAAGGCCAAGACCGCGGACAAAAGTTTCAATAACAGGATCAAGTTCTTCTACAACAACAAGCTTTTCAAGGCCTTCTGCAAACTTTTTAATCATATCTGCAGGAAGTGGATTTACCATACCAAGCTTCAAAATATTTACGCTGTCGCCAAGAACTTCCTTAACATACTGATAGCTTGTAGATGAAGTGATTACACCGGTGGTTGAGCCTGTCGAAACCACCTCCATACGGTTAATTCCGTTTGTCTCACTCCACTTAGCCAAATCAGCCATTCTCTGCTCAACAAACGGATGGCGCTTAATAGCATTAGCAGGAGCCATTACATATTTAGAAATTGTTTTTTCGTAAGTTTTGTGCGCTGGAACAACGCGGTCTGCAGGCTCAGTAATGCTCTGACTGTGAGCAACACGAGTACACATTTTATATAAAACAGGAGTGTCAAATTTTTCGCTTATTTCAAATGCAAGCTTTGCAAATTCGCGTGCTTCATCTGCATTACTTGGTTCCACCATAGGAACTTTAGAAGCAATTGCATGATGGCGGCTGTCCTGCTCGTTCTGAGAAGAATGCATTCCTGGATCATCTGCAACGCCAATAACAAGACCGGCATTCACACCAGTGTAGCTCATTGTGTAAAGAGGATCGGCAGCAACGTTCAAACCAACGTGCTTCATACCGCAAAAAGCGCGGCGGCCTGCAAGACAAGCACCAAAAGCCGATTCAAGAGCAACCTTTTCGTTTGGCGCCCATTCACAATAAATTTCCTTAAATCTTGCTGCTTCTTCTGTAATTTCTGTACTTGGAGTTCCAGGATAGCTGGAGATAAATTCACATCCACCTTCAAAAAGTCCGCGTGCTGCAGCGGCATTTCCTAACATCAATTGTTTCATGATTTTCCCTTATAAAATGTTTTTTAAGTGAGAATGTAATTTTACAGCGATTTTGAAGAATGGTAAATAGTAGTTTATTTCAATTTCATTATGCGCTTGTTCTCAAAATTTTCCTGAAGTATTTATAGAACGAATAAGCTGTTTTCCTAAACTTTCAATATAAATATACTCACAATCCGATGCTTCTTCATTCAGCAATTCATAACCTGGAAAAATCATCGTATAAAACAAATCCCAAATTGTTCCTGATTCATTACCGCTTGATTCTAAAAAGGCATTTGAATTTTTACCCAGATAGTAGAACTGACTTTCAAGTGCTTCATAATCTTTATTCACTTGAAAAATCACTTTCAAAAAAGAACCTGAAACCACAATGTTTTTCGCAAACACAAAATCATTCGGTTTGATTTTATTTTCTACGTAATAAGGAATCGGTAATTCATGTTTTGCTTTATACTCACCTGCAAATAAAGGTTCATCTTTCCACAAACTATTTTCAAAGATAAACGCCCTTGCATATTTTTGAGGATTTTCAGCTTCATATTTTATTAAATAAAATTTCATTTTTATATTTTTGTCAGGCTGCCGCTATCAATTTATTTAATGATTATTTTCAAGTTTTGCTTTTACTTCTTCAAACCAGGTATCATCATTATCAAATTCAGAAATATCATCTGTTGTTTGATTTTCATATTTATATTCTGCGGTGAATTTGCTTGTTTTCGGTTCAAAAACAAGTTTCATAAGTTTTGGCACCGGTTGATCATATTTTTCACAAACAGTTTGAATTTTCTGAATATCTTCATTTAAGATATCTAAAACCTGTTCCTGACAGTAATCCGAAACATCAAATATCGTATTTAAGCCAGCATTATTTAACTTGCTGCATTCATACAGCTTATTATTTATACAATAGAAATGATGAGCAAGAATAATTCCTTCATTCGCAGCATAAATAAATATTTTATCTGCAAGTCCTTGAGAATACTCATTACAGATATCAACCATATCTGCCTGTAACTCTGTAAATTCATCTTCAAACATTTTTAACTCCTTCCATTCGGATCTGGAGAGCTTGATCCCATTCAAAATCTATATCGAAATGTCCATTTCTTTCAAGAGTATAAACTGCTTTATTCCATTTGATATTTAATAATTTTTGAAATAAATTCATATTACTATTTTTCACTTTTTGCTTTTAAATAGTTATATATTTCTGTGCAACCATATTGTTTAGCATATTCCATTGCATCGCAATTTTTTATTTCTCCAATATTATATTTCGCAGTGGTATCTATCCCCATGTCTATAAGGTATTTTGCAATTTCATTATGTCGCTTATAAATTGCTGCAAATAATGAATTTGCTTCAAATGTTTTTGCTGTTAGCTCGACACCAGATTCGATAAGCAATTGTACAATCCTTAAATTTCCATTATTCACTGCATCTGTTAAAATTGAAGTTCCGGCTAGCCCACCAATATAATTTATGTCAGCTCCGTTATTAATCAAAAAAATTACCATATCTTCATTTTCTTCATTTACAGCTTCTTGCAATAAAGACCCATAGATTGATTCTGAATTTATAAGATATGGATTTTTGTTTACAATTTCTTTAAGTTTTACAACATCACCATTATCTACTAATTCAAATGCTTTATTAATCAATTCATCTTTCATTCTTATTCTCCTTTTTTAACTCAAGCTTGCAATTCGCCCCATTGCTACGCTCAGGTGGTTTCGACAAGCTCAACCACCGCCGCTACGCAACGCTTCGCGCCCTGCGAATCCTTTGCGCAGTGTTTATTCAAATGTTATTACCATATGAGAACCGGCCGTTTGTTCCGATTATTTTTACCATAATTAGTCCTTTTCGCTGTCCCAGACTTCTTCAAATTTGAATCCTTTTATATTATTTTGTTTAATATATTCTATGAATTCGTTAGTAACAAAATAATCTAATTCAACTAATCCATCTGGAAAAGTAATTTGAAAAAGTGGTGGAAAATCCATTTTTTTTAAGCTAATCTTATCAATACTAATAATTTCATTTTCGAAATACTCAAATTTCGTTTTTTCTGTATCTAAAGCATCAATTACTAAAAGATTGTTTATAAGGTTAAAATCATCTTGGAATTTTATATATTGGATTTTCAATTTGGGATTCATTTCTAATATATTACGCGTTCTGTCATTTATAAGAAAACCACCAAAATCCCAGCACTTAATAACATCCCCAAGAATCAATCCTTCCTCATCTGCATATTTGAAAGAAATAGAATTATTACAAAAATTTAACTGTTCCCCAATATCTATTTTTTCTAAATCAAGTTTAGATAATTTTGATTCGACAACATAACAACCTTTATATTTATTTACATCAATTTTTAATTTGTATATTTTCATAAATCATTCCTCAATTATGAATCTGTAATAGGCCACTTAGTAATTCCTTTTTGATATTTATTAATTTTTGAAATAAATTCATATTACTATTTTTCACTCTTTGCTTTCAGATAGTTATATATTTCTATACAACCATATTGTTTAGCATATTCCATTGCGTCACAGTTTTCTATTTCTCCAATATGATAAGTCGCAGTTAAATCTATTCCCTGGTCTATAAGATATTTTGCAATCTCAACATGACGGTTATAAATTGCTGCAAATAAAGGATTAGCACTAAATGTACTAGTATCAAAAATTGCACCAGCATTATGCAATAATTCAACAATATCTAAATACCCATGCTCTACAGCATCAGTTAGAGCATTTGCTTCTAAAAAAACTGCTTTCAAATTTACATTAAATCCATTATTTATAAAATATTTTACTATTTCATATTTTCCATATTTTGCAGCATCATGTAAAAAACTTCCAAAAACAGTTATTGCATTTTTACAATCTGGATTTTTTTCAAATATTTCTTTTACAGATTCTAGGTTATTTGATTTTATTGCTTTTCTCATTTTTATTTCTATTTCTTCAGTCATTTTGTTCTCCTTTTTTATCTCAAGCTAGCAATTCGCCCCATATGATCCGGTGGCTCTCCAACCATTATGGGCGCATTTTTGCTGGCGCAAAAACCAGGCTTTCCGCAGTTCCGCGCTAACCGCGCTCCATTCCTACGCATTGCTTCGGAACGCCTGACGGCGCTGCTACAATCCTTTGCGCACTTCGCTTTATGTCAAAGGACTTTGTTTGAAGAAATATACTCAGCAGTATTTCTTTAAGTCTTCTATAAGTGGACGAACGTATTCCCAGCCGGTTTCTTCGGGCTTCAGTCCTAATGGGATTGTAACTGGACCAAACCTGTCTGAATCTACATGTGTTACCATTTTTCTTCTATTATAAAGTTCAAGACAAAATCCCTCTGAACTTCTTTCATCTCCAAGACTATCAATCTCTATCTGATCCCAATTAGTTGTAATAGTAAACGATTTTAACAAACTGATACAATCACCTTGTTCTAATACTTTTATCAGTTCTGGGAGACTTCGTTTGTCAAATTGAATCTCTGTTTTCCGATAATTCTGATTCTGATTATGTCTTAAGTTATAACACAGCAGTTTTAATTCATTATTTATTTCTTCAATTTCAAAATAAAACTCTTTATTCATTTAATATTCTCCTAATGAAATTTTAGTTTCATATAATGCTACAATCCTTTGCGCACTTCGCTTTATGTTAAAGAACTTTGTTTGGAGAAATATAATCAGCAGTATTTCTTTAATTCTTCTATAAGCGAACGGACATATTCCCAGCCGGTTTCTTTGGGATAACGACCTAATGGAATTGTAACTGGTCCGAAACAATCATTTTCATCACCTGAAATAAATTCTCGGTCGTTGAATAATTCAAGGATAAAACCTTCTGAACTTCTTTCATCTCCTAGAATATAAATATTAATTTTATCCCAATTAGTTTTGATTGTAGACTCTGCTAACAAATTGATACAGTCGCCTTGTTCTAATACTTTTATCAGTTCTGGAATACTTCGTTTATCAAATTGAATGTCTGTTTTATCAACAGTCGAACCTCCATATATATGTTCTCTACAATAGAGTTTTACTTGAGAATCATTCACTTCTGTATTAAATTCAAATTTATTCATTCTTTTCTTAATCGTTCATTCTCCCAGTCACTACCAATTCGTTTTATGATCTACTCACGTACACCAACTTCCCCTTCAGCAAAAATCCTAAAAAGGTCTACGATGTCTTTAGCAACAAAGCAGGCTTCTTCGAGCTTTTTGGAATTCTCACTGATAATATAAATTGATTCTGCGCCTTTTCCAAGTTTATTTGTCGTGTCTACAAAAAAATAATCAAAATAACTGCCATTAACTTCTAAGAAACGAGAATCAGAATAGGCAAATACAAACATATCTTTTAAATACTTTTTTGCCTTTTTCCCAATATTATAATTTTCCAATTGCTCATCCAAAAGCATTTCAAAACGTATATTACTTAGAAAAAAAGAAACATTCCTTAAATTCAAAAGAAGATATACAGTGTTATAAGGAAAAGAACTATTCATTATCTGCTTAAGTTTAATTAGACTTGAAATATGAACATCCCAATAGTCTGATAAGCAAAAAAATTTATCTTTTTTTTCTATTTCAGAAAAATATCCTTTTATTTTTTCAATATTATCAAAAGATGATTCAAATTGTTTCTTAGATATTTGTTTAGAAAGATCAATGATAAAAGTTTTTTCAATACCTTCTGGAATTATCTCTTTTTCTTGTTTGAAAGGAGTTATTGCATTAATTTTTTTTCTTGTCGATACTTCTATTAGAAAATCAATGAATGTATTACCAACTATCTCATAATCTGTACATGAAGACCTGTTGACTCGCCAAAAAGTATCAGTTCCGTGATTCAACGTATTATGAACATCAAAGAAATAACTGTATTCTCCATTATCCTGGCCTACAATTAAAAAATCGCTTAATTCTTCAATTGCATTATTACCAACATTATCACCGATATAATTAAAACTAAAAAGTTCCTGCGCATCATAAGCCCTAAATTCATCAATAGAACCTGGATTATAAATATAGTTACCTATTTCAGCTTTTAGAAAATCTTTATACTGTTCAGACACAGTAATTTTTAATTTATTTTCAATTTCATTTATCGCCTGCAATGTATTTTTAAGAAGTTTTAAATACGATTCCTGATTCTCATAAAACTCGTTCATTATTTCCCGAGTATCATCATTGAAATTGTAAAAAGAATTAAATGCATTTTTAATTTTTTCAATATTGTTCATATTTTATTTCCCAATTGGTGTTGTATTGATTTCTTCACCTTTTGATATTTAATAATTTTTGAAATAAATTCATATTACTATTTTTCACTCTTTGCTTTCAGATAATTATATACTTCTGTACGTCCATATTGTCTTGCATATTCCATTGCGTCACAGTTTTCTAGACCTCCAATATAATTTATGTCAGCTCTGTTATTAATCAAAAAAAATTACCATATCTTCATTTTATTTCCAATATTCCAAATCAACACCTGCAACTGTTTTGATTTTGTTTATGTCTACATAATTATTAAAATCAATTTGACTGAATAATTCTTTTTTTTTTTTAATAAATTGTGTTTCAAGTTCTGAAGTATTTTTCATAATCAAAATTTTCCCCGTCACGCTGTATTTCTTCGCTGATTTTTTCGAGATTGAATTTTTGTCGAAGTTGTTTCATTATCTCGTCATCGCCATTCTGCTTCAAAAAATAAAGAGCAGGATCTGGATATATTTGCTTTATTTTCAATTTACTATTTTCATCAAATTCATAAACCTCAAAAGGTCCGTTAGAGATTTCAAGTGTAACGAATTTTACTTTACCATCTTCAAAAAATTCAATTACCAAACCATTATGCAAGTTTTTCTTTTGATATGAAATTTGTTCCAGCTGAGTTGATTTGAAAAAATACTCCTTACAAATTCCCGTGACAAAACCATTTACAACATCAGCTTCCATACAAATCCAGCCTCTGTCATATTCTTCAATATGTCCGCTATACAACTTCGTACATTTTTCATCATAATAATAAATTGGATTTCCATTTCTGTCATAATTCCAAAATAAATCATTTATGTTCATATTTTTTCTCCTATTTGTTTAAAATAGTATTAGCACCATCTGTCAAAACTGTACAATTCTCACACCAAGGTTTTGTAATTATGCAATTATTTTTGCGTGTCGCAGTTAGATCTACATTATAAATATATATATATGGGCGCATTTTTGCAGTTACTTTTTCCCAATTGGCGTTGTATTAATTTCTTCACCTTCAGCAAAAAATCACATTACTTCCAGTTCTTCAAAATTTATACCTGTTAATTCAGTTTCTTCTATGGCTTTCTTGGCTGTTTCTGTACATATAAACTGAGTTCTCTTTTCTGAAAGAATAAAAAAATGATTTTCCCATACATTTTGAATTTTTCTTTTATCAAGTACTATTTTTTTTAAGTTTGTAACAACAGCTTTTTTAGTATTTATATTAATTTTTTTTTCATAGTCAGATTCCTCCCAATTAAACAATTCATAATCAGGCAAAATAATGGTGTAGTACAAATCCCAAAGTTTTTCTTTTTTCTGATAAAAGAATTGACTTTCAAAGAATTCATAGTCTTTATTTAGTTTTTGTATTATTGAAAAAAATCTCCTTGAAACTAATATTGTATTAGTTAATGGAAAATCAGATGGCTCACATTTATTTGCAACAGAATAAGGAATTGGTAATTCATGTAATTGTTTATATTCACAACGAAATAGGAATTCCTTTTTCCATGCACTATCATAAAATATTTCCGGCTCACAGTAACTTATTGAATCTGTTCCCTTTGTTAATAAATACATTTTCATATCTGTTCCTCAATCAGGCGCATTTTTGCCCCAGCCGCCAGAAGGCGCCCGTGGCAAAAACCAGGCTGCTCCGGGTTCCGCTATCGCTCCATTGCTACGCAACGCTTCGCGCCCTGCGTATCCTTTGCGCGTAAAAGCTCGCACGCGGGAGTTTTTTCAAAATATCATTTATATTCGCACGAACCATCAGCGTGACGGGGCCAGGTTACTTTTTTATAATTACAAAAATCATATTGAATAAAAGTATTTAATTGATTCATCGTTTCAAAATCTACATAACAATAAACCTGGCGAGGTTTTGCTTCATTTCCAATATAGAGTTTTAAGTAATCGCCATCTTTTTCTAATCTGAGCAAAACATTTTGTCCGTGACTTAAATCTGAAAATATGTCTGTTATGACTTTACTGTCTTCTTCTTTTTTTACGACTGCATCAATTTCAACTTTATTATCATCAATTTTTTTTACATTTTGTACAAAGAAAACATCCTGAGAATAAGCAGTTCCTAATGAAAGAAGGCATTCACTAATGCATTGAGTTTCCATGCCATACTGATACCAGGTAAATATCCATTCGCCATCCTGTTCGTTCAATCGGGAAGTATTCTTATCAAATCTCATAATATAATCGCGATTTCTTTTTGATAAAGCAGTAACTACATAATCAGGAACAAGAAATGCGTCTTGTGAAATCCCCGCAAAAAACTGAGAAAAATCACAAGTGACATTTGGATTTTTTAATAATTTTAAAGGAAAATAAACCGCATCAGGAGTTCTAGCAAAATATATAAATAAAAATTCCGGGTCGTCTTCGCCCATCTGAAGAAGGTCATTAATACTAACGATTGAATCTTTTTCATAAAATCCCTTTTTATTTAAAAAGAAACTATAACCTTTGGTATCTTCATTAAGCAGATAATCAAAACTTAATTTTTGTGAAAACGAATTAAAAATCAGAATACTAAAACAGAAAATTAGAGCAGTTAGTTTTTTCATTACTTTTTGTTACCTTCATCATTATTAGATAATTTATATGTAACATTTAAAAAAGCAGATTTCAACAAATGAAATCCTGATTTATGAAAAAAACTATAAATTTAATGTAAGACCCAGCATTTTTTCATAGCAAGCGCTGTCGCCTTTCTTCAAAATCATTAATAAAATATATTTTACCCGTTAATTATGCAGGTTACAATGGAAAAAAATTTTAATTTTGAATACAATAAAGAAAAAAAATCTGGAGCTCTACAATCCGTGAAGCTCCGCTACCGCAGTGGTTATAAGGAGAAAAAATGAATTTCGATGGAACACAAAAAAGAATTGGAACCGGTGCACAGGCAGAAGTTCTTTTGTATTACGGGTTTGCATATAAAGTATATAAAGAAACTTATCCAAAAGAATGGATTGCTTTTGAAAAAGAACAGCAGAAAGCTGTAAACAAAGCAGGCTTATGCCCTGTAAAATATTACGACACCGATGATCCTCATATAATTAAAATGGACTTAGTTCAAGGAGACAATCTTGAAAATCATGTTCCTTCTGCTCCGGCCCAAGGCTTTTCCCTTCTAGCCAGAGCCTTCCGGTTTGTTCATCAGGCTACGACAGACAACACGACAATTCCTCCTCTTATTTCTACAGCAGAACTCACACTTACAGAAAACGAAAAAGAAAAACTGCTTCCAGTTATTGAACGACTTTCCAATAAATATAAAAGCTGCATCTGCCATCTTGATATGCACTTTCTGAATATTATGATTCCATCAGATTTTTCAACGGGCCTGGATAAAACCGATTATACAATTATAGACTGGATGAATGCGCGCCTTGCTCCTCCTGTTTTTGATTATGCGCGCACATATGTAATCTTTAATGAGTTTGCACCAGAAGCCCTGGAATTTTATAAAGAAGCAGTCTGGCCGGACATTAAGAAGCTTGGAATTTCCGAAGAAGATTTTTATGCGGCAGTTGAAGTCTGTACAGTTTTAAGGAGCCATGAAAAATAAAGTTATCTGTCTCGTTGAGTATAAGGAGTAAATATGAAAAAAAATCTTTATAAGCTGATTTGGTTTGGCTTTCCACTTACAAAACTGGTTTATGCATATCTTGCATATACTCAAAATAAAGAGATAAATAATTCGTTAGAATTAATAAATCTTTTGTTCATGCTGATTGGAATTACAACATGTCTGATAAGTATCATTTTTTCAAAAAAAATTTTCCAGAAGAATTTTTACGAAAGCAAAATCATTAAAGCATTTATGGGAAATAAAAATGCAGATGATATCTATTCAAAGTTTCCACTTTATACAATGATGCTTGGCCTTGCAGAAACTGCTGCATTATTTGGATTCGTACAGTTTATTATTACAGGAAATTTAATTACAGGAGCAATGCTGTTTGCACTTTGTTTTATTGCATGGCTGTTTAATTATCCTTCAAATATAGAAAGCGAAGAAGAATAAAGTTCGTTTTATACCCATAAATCTGAGCAAAATCAAAATCCAACATCACCTTGCTGCCCGCGAATAATGTGAATCTTTTGTTTTTCAGCGCCGGTGCATCCAGGCTTCACCCGTCTTTTTATTTGATAACAAGCCGTTAGTGTTATATAATATTTTACAAATAAAAATGTTTTGGAGAGAAAATTGTTATCTGAAAAAGAAGAGTTTGACCAGTTTATTGAACGAATGTCTCAAATCCGTGATTTGAGTTCCCCGCCTATTTATGATGTCGATAACGAAAATGAATACAGTAAACGCCTAAGAGAAAACTTCCAGACAATCGGTAAGCTTGCAAGTAAAAACCGCAAAATGCTTGATGAGGTTCTTTATCCTCTGCTAGAACCGGAAAAACGTCTTACAGAAGAAGTTGCCGAGCAGATGAATATATTCAGTCAAAAACTTTTAAGCATTGCTTCTGATTTTACGGGTTATGAAAATCTTGATTTACCGATTATGACAATGGTTGGCGAAAAACTTGTAAGCAGTGCTTTTGAAGACGGAACCATTGAAGAGCAAATCAATCGTATGGATAGCGCAATTATTTCAAACTATTCAATGATGAATATGACTGAACGAATTACGGCGAATACTGCAATAAGTCAAAAATTTAAGGACCGCGGTTTACAAATCGGCGAATTCTTTCTGAATCTTATTAAAAAAGAAAATCTGATAAAAATTAAAGATGAAGAATTACGCGAACTTGTTTTAACAAATGCAAGATTTACAACGGCTTTTTATGAACGGTCTTCGAGTGAAGAAGAAAATGAACATAATCTTAATATGCTCGATGAGCTGCTGAAGATTCCCGAAGACCCATTTTATCAGCAGGCAATTCCAAACTGTAACTGGAAGTATTATAAAATCAGAACGCTGGGATATTATCTTCAGTGTACTGATATGGGAAATATCCGTGGATTTACAAAGGAGCAGATTGAGCGGATTGCAAAAGCGGCAGATGAAGCAGAAAAACTGATTGCAACTGATCCTGAATATTTTAATAATCTGAACGGCGGAAAAACGTTCTCGTTCCTTTGCGCACGAAACCGTTATCTTATTGGAAAAATTTCTGAAGAAGAATATCTGAAAATTTTGCTTGATATTTATGAACATCGCGAAAAAGAAAATATTGGTCCGGACGGTGATTTTTCAAATGTGCTGATTCCGCTGGAAATTATTCTGTTCATAAATTCTAAAAAACGTCCGTCGGCCGAAGACTGTCTTTTGATCAAAAAAATATATAACAACATCAGCGGTTATATGTTCAGAATGCCGAATGCAGGCGGGCTTACATTTGTAATGGAATTTTTTGCCGAAGTCGTAAATAATTTTGTTGAAATTCCAGGCTGCATCACTTTTGAAGATTTTGGACTTCAGTCACTCGCCGCACTTCATCCACCAACATATATTCATTCAAATATGGTCGGACAAATTTCTGTCTGTCTTTGTGCATATCTCATAGATTTAAAACCGGAACTTTTTGTTGGCATGAAAGGTTATAAGAACGTTGATGAAGTAATTGAGAATCGCGAAAAGATTTTGTATTTCACTTATCATGCTGCTATTTGCCATGATTTTGGAAAGATTCCGATTATCGATACAATTTTTGTTTATGGCCGCAGACTTCTGGATGACGAATTTGGAATCATAAAAACTCATCCGATTATGGGTTATAATATGCTCAAAAAATATCCGTCGACCTGCGATTTTGCAGAAGTTGCACTCGGGCATCACCGCTTTTATGATGATTCAAAAGGCTATCCCGAAAGTTTTAAAACAAAAGAAAGCGAATATAAAACAATAATTGATATTGTTCTTTGTGCAGACTGCATGGACGCCGCAACAGATTCTGTAGGACGAAGTTATAATCACGGAAAAACAATTGAAGAATATATTGCAGAAGTCCGTGAAGGAAGCGGAACTCGTTACGCACCATGGCTTTCTGAACTTTTTGAAAATGAAGACCTTAAAAAAGATATCCGCTTTATTCTTACCACAGGCCGCGAGCAGACTTATAGAGATACATTCATTTTGTTAAAGAATGTAAAGGAAAAAGAAAACTGAGCGAAGGTGAAAAAAAATGAAAAAAGTTTTTCTATTTACAGTGATTTTGTTTGCGGCACTTCAGCTTTTTGCCAGCCGGAATATGAGATTCTCGATCCTTCCAAAGTTTTCGTTGACCTTTATGAATGGTACAGGCCATAAGTTCTGCCTTTGCGGAGTAAATATATGAAAAAGATTATTTTGATTTTTGCAATGATGATTTCGGCTTTTTCAATTTTTGCAAA
>CAMVBP010000024.1 GCA_947165795.1 uncultured Treponema sp. | reverse complement strand
TTGTGATGGAAAACAAACAGACAAGTGCGTTTACAGATAAAATACTTGGCATGGTTGAGAATGCCAAACACAATACGCAATGGAGGAAACAGTTTATGGATTTTGAACGTGAAATAGCATACTCTTTCCGCAGCGGTAAAGCTGAAGGTAAAGAAGAAAAAGCCATTGAAGCCTCTATTGAATTATTAAAAAAAGGAATTTCACCAGAAATTATTTCTGATTGTGTAAAGCTTCCTCTTGAAAAAGTTCTGGAATTGAAAGAACAGATTACTTCATAAGAACATAAGATAAGTTCAGGGGCGTTGCGGGGACGGTGAAAGGAAAATTTTGTTTTCCCCGCAGAGAGGGTAGCGAGCAACAAGGTGCGAGCGCAGGGGGAGACTTCCCCCTCCTTAGAAATTAACTTTCTACAAGTTTTACTTTTAATGAAACATTCTTTCTGTTTCTGCGGACAACTACTGTTACTTCGTCGCCTGGTTTTTTGCTTTCCAGTGCGGAATAATAGTCGGCGAGCGTGGAAATTGAAATGTCATCTATTTTTGTAATTACGTCGCCGCCAATGTAAATTATGTCTCTGCGGCTTCCGTAATAAACTGCTTCTGTTCCGCCTTTCAAGCCTGCTTTTTCTGCGGCTCCATTTTTTTCTACGAGCGAAACAAGTACACCGTTGTAAACATCAAGGCCTGCGTACTGTGCAATTCTGCTGCTCAACTGAATTACTTCGGCGTCGATTGTTCCTCTCTGAACTTTTCCATATTTGATTAAATCTGCAACAACGCGAACTGCTGTCTGTGATGGAACTGCAAATCCAACTCCAGCTGAGTTTCCGGAATTTGATTTTATCATTGTGTTGATTCCGATCATTTTTCCTGTTGTGTCCAAAAGTGGTCCGCCGGAATTTCCCGGGTTGATTGCAGCATCTGTCTGAATCATGTCGCGGATAATTCTGTTATTGCTGTTCTGAATCGGACGGCCGAGTCCGGAAACAATTCCTGTTGTAATTGTTCTTTCCAAACCGAACGGATTTCCAATTGCAATTACTCTCTGACCAACTCTAAGCTTTGTAGAATCACCGAATGAAATCGTTTTCAATTCAATTCCTTCGGGCGGATTAAATTTTATAACTGCAAGGTCGCTGTCTAAATCCTGTCCGATAACTTCTGCTTCGTATTGTGTTCCGTCAAAAAGCGAAACATAAATTTTTGTAGCGCCCTGAATTACATGAACGTTTGTTAAAATGTATCCCTGTTTATCTATAATTGAACCGCTTCCGCTTCCGCCTTCCTGAACATATGGCTGCAAGAACCAGTCGTAGGCTGTAACCTGAGTATTAATGTTTACGACGGCTTCATTGCAGTTATCATAAACATAAATATTCTGAGCTTCTTCTGTTGTATATTTTGCATCGTTGGAAACAGGAATATAATTTTCTGTTCCTGTCAGGCTTCCGGAAGCTGTTGAGTTTTCCTGACCTGTTGATTCAGTTTTTCCATCAGAATTTTCAGAAATCTGAAGACTGTCATTCAAAGAATTTTTTGATGATTTCTTATTTATGATTACGGCAAGTATGCTTACAAAAATTGTTACTGCAAGACCGGTAATAATTACATATTTAATCAATTCGCTGCGAGAATAAAGTTTCATAATTCAATAATAGTGTTATTTTTCGTTGAATACAATAGAATGCTGCATAAAACTAAAATACGAATTGCAGTCGATAATTATATGATCCAGAAGATTTATTCCAATTATTTTCGAAGCCTGGAGTAAAACTTTTGTCGTTTTTATATCATCTTCCGAAGGCGTACAGTTCCCCGAAGGATGATTATGACAGACAATTATGCAGGCGGCATTTTCCTTAA
The DNA here is from genome assembly GCA_947165795.1 of uncultured Treponema sp. The sequence goes on along the minus strand of CAMVBP010000024.1, from coordinate 13,046 downwards.
TGGCAACGGAAAAAACATCGCGCGGGTGAATTAATGTTTTGTCCAGCGTTCCCACAGAAATTACGTGAATCTGAATTATTTCGTGACCGCCTGTCAGAGTAACTGCAAGAAAATGCTCTTTCTGGCTTACCGCATAATTTCTTACAAAAGGAATTATGTCATTCGGAGTATGAATTACTGCCTTCAGGTGACTGTATCTTCTCCTTCCAAGCTCCAGTGCAGCAGCTATTGCCAGCGCCTTACTTTCTCCAACACCCTTAATCGCAAGCAGCTTATTTACAACATCTTCTTCTTCCGATTCATCAATTACTTCCACAATTTTTTCTGCCATAGCATGAACAGGAAGCTCGTGATTGCCCGAACCGATTATCAGCATAATCAGTTCTTCATCAAAAGGAAAAATCAGCCCGTGCTCCATAGCTTTTTTTCTTACGTCATATTTTTGTGTTTTTAGTTTTTCCATAATAATAATAACTGCGCCGACTTGCAAAAAAATGAAATATAATTGAGAAAATTTTTAAAAATTCCGACAATTATAGAATGAATGTCAGTAAAATAAATAAAAAACGGCTTTTTGGTGCAGAAAATTTTCGCCTTACAAAAAAAATCAGATTTTTACCATTTTTGATTCTTTCGCTTATATTAATTTCCTGTCATACACTTCCGCGGGAAGAGATTCAGCTTTCCAGAAAACTTCTTGATGAAGGCAAACTTTCTGCTGCACAGCTTGCAGATTTCTTTAGTATTAATAATCCGCGTGTGAATTATGATGAAATCCTTCAGTTTGCAAGATATTACATAAAGGAAGCTTCTGATGAAAATATAAATTCCGATGTAGCATTTGCACAGATGTGCCTTGAAACCGGATTTTTAAAATTCGGCGGTCTTGTTACAAAAGAAATGCATAATTATTGCGGGCTTGGTTCTATGGATGCTGAGCATCCAGGTGAAGTTTTTGAAACTGAGGAGCTTGGCGTAAGGGCTCATATTCAGCATCTTCAGGCTTATGCAACAACAGAAGATGTTCATTTGAATAATGAACTTATAGATCCGCGTTACAACTGGGTTCACAAAACAAAGCTTGCGTATACAATTGAAGACCTTGCAGGAAGCTGGGCAATGGATCCTTCTTACGGTGCAAAAATTGATGCAATTCTTATGCGTATGGAAGATTTTATAAATGAATAGCCGGGCTGCGCATTACCGGCGCAAATGTACGCATGAATGACAAATCTGCTTAACAGAAAAATAAATGTTCCGATAATTAAGATATGGCACAGAGAAATTCGTCAAAAAAAGAAAAATCAAAATCATCAAAAAGTAAAAAAACTGTAAATATGTTTACGGCAGGCTGTGTAGTCCTGGGACTTTTTATACTTTTAATTGTATTTTTAGCAAATAAAAACAGAATTTTTACTAACTGGAAAGAAACAAACTTTTGGGGAAGCATTACAGGCTCAAATCCTCAGTTTATAGAAAATCACGAGTCAACTCCAAAAGACAATGCAAGCACAGATGATGAGCAGATTGTAATAAAAATTGAAGATGAAAGTGCTATTGTTCCAGATGATGAACCAGTTGTAATTCCTCTTGCAGGCGAAAGCTCTACTGCGCAGGTTGCCGCAACAACTCCGGCTTCAAGTCCGGCACCAGCTGCATCGGCCGCAACTACTAATCAGACTGCCGCTTCTTCTGCAGCACAAACTCAATCAAATAATCAGTCGTCATCGCTCATGGAAATTCAACTTTGTTTTGTAATGATAGACGGCGACGGTTCTGTTGTAAGAAAAATGGCTAAGCGTACAGTTGCAAAAACTGATTCTCCTTTAACCTATTCAATCAACGAACTTTTAAAAGGACCAAACTCGACAATTTCCGGTGAAAAAAATCTTTCTACGCTCATTCCAAAAGGAACAAAACTTTTGAGCGCAAAAGTTCAGAATAAAGTTGCGTATTTGAATTTTAATCAGGCTTTTGAATTTAATGAAATTGGAATTGAAGGATACATCCATCAGCTGGAACAGATTGTCTACACGGCAACAGCCTTCTCTACCGTAGAAAGCGTTCAGTTCCTTATTGAAGGTCAAAAGGTAGAATATCTGGCCGAAGCACAGTGGATTGGAAGTCCGCTTTCCAGAAAATCATTTTAAGCCCCGCGGTATGGGAATCCAGTTGCGGTATTTGAATCAAGTTGCGGTGGTTGGATCGACCCGCGGTGGTTGAGGCTCTCGAAACCACCGCAGTTAATAAACCCGTTTTCTAATTAATTCCCCAGGATTTTAAAATATTTCTAAAGTAAGAAACATTTGCATCGTAAGCATTTTTGAATACCGCAAGAGAAACATAACTGAATTTTGTTTCTGCGGAATCAGAAAGCTTAATTATTTTTACAAGCTTTGAATTATTTTTCTGATTATAATTTTCAATGTAAATTTCATAAACAGAAGTTTTGGCGTCGTATTTTATGTATGAATTTTTAAAATCGCCAATTGAATTATCTGAACTCTGAATAAGCTTGCGCAGAAGATAATAAATATTATCTACGTATTCAGAAGGAATTTCATTCAAAGAAATAAAAGCGTCTGTATCAAGAACAAACAGATTTTCAATTATGCTTTCGTCGCTTGCGTCAGAAACACGCTTCCATTCAGTGCCCAAAGAAATTTTCTGATTTTCGTAAGTATATTCAGAAGCTTTTTTTGCCTTGCGTTTTCCTTTTGATTTTTTTGCTTTTTCTTCAGGAATTCCTTTAAATGCGTCAAAAGTTTTGTCGTCTGAAGAATTGATCTTTCCAATTGTTACGCAGCTTAAAGCAATGCTTCCGTCCGGAGCTTTTATCTGGCTGATATTAAAAAGCGGGATAATCGGATTATAAGTAATTTCAACGATTCCGCCGAACTGATCGTATTGCTGAGTAAGTTTTCGCTCAAGAACAAAATCTTTTTTAGTTAATGAAGAAAAATCTGCCCATGTCTGATCTGGAATATTTGTTTCCTGAACTTTGTGAGAATTGAATTCATAAAGAATATCATGAAGGTAGTTTACAATATCAACATCTTCAGAATCAGGAGAAATTTCCGAAATAATTTTTTCGCCGGTCAATTTCATGTATGAAGTTTCCGGATCAATAGTTACAAGAATTGCAATTTCTTTTTCTGCAAGATTTTTTGCTGGATCGGAAGGTGCGTAATATTTTACCTGAAGGGTTGTGTCATCATAAGCAAGAAGTCCGATGTAGCTTTCGCGCAGAAAAGAAAAATCCCTGTAGTAAACAAATTCGCCGGCTTCATCTTTTACGATTGTAGAAAAATAAGGAATTGCAAAAACTGATGAAGCAAATGTGATTAAACAGATAATTGATATAAAAAACTTTTTCATAATAAATCCTCAGTTCTTGAAGTTTTGACCGCGGGGCGCGGGTAAATGCCCGAGTCGTTTGGACCATTGCCCGTCGCGTTTGGTGTAACGTCCGTCGCGTTTGGCGAAACGCCCGCGCCAGTAAATTTAGTTTCCGCGGCGCGGTAAATGAACTTATCGCGCGGGTAAATTCAGCCTATATTACAGACTGTTCAGCTTGTTCAATTCTGCCTGAACAATTTCTGCGGCTTTTTTAGCGGCTTCTTCTGCAGGAACAAGATCTGCTTCTGCCTGAGTACGAACCTTTAATTCAACATTAGGCAGATTTTTGTCTCCAACAACAATTCTTATTGGATAACCGATTAACTCTGCATCGGTAAATTTTACACCAGGACGTTCGTTGCGGTCATCAAGAATTACATCAACGCCTGCTGCTTTAAGTTCTTCGTAAATCTTGTCGGCAACTTCCTTCATTTTGTCTTTGTACATAATTGGAATAACTGCAACCTGATAAGGTGCTGTACTCATTGTCCAGCAGATTCCTTTATCGTCATGATGCTCTTCAATTATGGAAGCCAAAGTTCGGTCAACGCCAATTCCGTAACAGCCCATAAGCGGAGTTACTGCCTTTCCGTTTACATCAAGATAAGTAACGCCCATAGACTTTGTATATTTTGTACCAAGCTTAAATATGTGTCCAAGCTCGTTACCTTTTTTCATGTAGAATTTTCCGCCGCATTCAGGACATGCATCGCCTTCTTTACAAGTGCGAACGTCTACAGTCATAAACGGAGTAAAATCACGGCCCGGTTCTACGTGTTTAATGTGGAAGCCTTCTTTACCGGCACCCGCAAAACAGTCATGCATATCAACAGTTGATTTATCAGCAATAACCGGAATCTTAATTCCAACAGGACCAACAAATCCGTGAGGAGCACCGCTGTATTTTAAAACGTCTTCATCGCTTGCAAGTTCTGCACCGCTAGCCTTAAGTTCAGCAGCGAGTTTTGTTTCGTTTACATCAAGGTCGCCGCGGATAAGTACGCAGAAGTATGATTCAGGAATGTAAGTCTGTCCGCCTTCTGTAACAGTTTTTGCGTCCTTGTAGAATTCAGTTTTAGAAAGATCAACAGCGCAGTTATAAACTTTGTAGATAAGTGCTTTAAGGAATGTTGTTGATTTTTCACCGAAGAATTTTTCCATGTCTTCAATGCTGAATACATTTGGAGTTGCAACTTCTTCAATTGCAAGGTCAGTTTTCTTCTGAGGATTTCCGTTTGAATCAAGTGGAACTTCTGTCTTACAAGAAGCTTTTTCTACGTTAGCCGCATAAGAACAGTTAGGGCAGAGAAGAAGTGTATCATCACCAACTTCAGATTCAACCATGAATTCTTCCGAACCTGAACCACCCATTGCACCGGTATCGGCTTTTACAGAAATTGTAGAAAGCCCCATGCGCTTAAAAATGCGGCGGTAAGCAGCGGCAACATTATCATAAGATGCATCAAGATCAGCCTGATCTTTATCAAAGGAATAAGCATCCATCATTGTAAATTCACGGCCGCGCATAACGCCATATCTTGGACGGATTTCGTCGCGGTATTTTGTATTAATCTGATAAAGTGTAAAAGGAAGCTGTTTGTAAGAAGAAAGACCTTCGCGAACAAGTGCAGTAAATGCTTCTTCCGCAGTTGGAGAAACAATCATGTCCTGTCCGGCGCGGTTCTGAGAAGTAAGCATTTCTCCTGCCATTTTGTCCCAGCGTCCGCTCTGCTTCCAGAGTTCACCCGGCTGAATTACAGTAGGGCGCATTTCCAGAAGACCTGCATTATCAAGTTCTTCACGAATTATTTTTTCAACTTTACGGAATGCTCTAAGGCCAATCGGCATGTAAGCATAAAGACCGTTTCCTAATTTTCTGATTAATCCAGCACGCATCATAAGCTGATGGCTGGCAATAACTGCGTCATTTGGAGCTTCGCGCAGTGTAGAGATAATTGTTTTAGTTGCTTTCATAGAGACTATTTTATTGAAATGAACATTGAAAATCAATGAGAAGTAAAATTTGAGAAGACACAGAGAACTTTTTGCGAAGTCAAGGCTTTTAGCAAAAGCGTGCCTTGACCCGGCATATTATTTTTTCAACACGCAGATAATTTTTTCAGAGTCTTTGGAATATGGTGTTTTGTTGTAATCGCTGTAAAATTCGATTGAAGAAAATTTCATTTCTTCGGCTGCAATTTTAAATGTTTCAAGGCTTACAGGACAAACAACTTCGTCCTTAACTTCTTCAATCATTTTTCCGCTGGAAGTAACAAAATTCTGATAAAGTCTGTAAGACAAACCATCTGAATTTTTAACAAGCGAAGAATATAAGGTGCCGCGGTCGCAGGATTTTTCCGGCAAATCAATTTTTGTCAGCGAAAAATCATATTTTGCAAAATTAATTAAATCAAGAATTAAATAGCCGCCTTCCGAAAGTGCCATTTTTGCATCAAATAAATATTTTTTAATGAGTGCACGTTCCTTAAGGAATATAACTCTATAATTCAAGCAGTAAACCAGATTAAAAAAGTTCTTTGCAAGGTAACGGCTAAAATCCTGAGGATGAAGATTAAAGGCGTGAATTTTTCCTGCGTTATAAGAAGTTCGGGATTTAATAATGTCTATAAATTCCTGATGCTGGTCTAAAACAGTTATATCATATTTGTCGGCAAAAGATTCAGAAAGCAAACCAGGACCGCATTCAATGTTTAAGAGCTTTGCAGGCTGCTGGAATTGATCTGCATAAGATTCAAAAAAACTTTGTTGCCCTTCTTCAATAGTAAATAAGTCACTGTAATAATCAACCCATCGTTTTATGTAAACCATAATAGTTTATTATAACTTATATTACAGGAATTTCAATTATTATTTTTTTTAAAATAAGGGCAGCCCCTGCAATCCCTAACGCAGGGAAAACATTACCGCTTGAAAAAAAACTGAAATAAAAATAAATTAAGCACATGCCGCTGAATTTTTCGTGGGACGATATTCCAGAAAATAAAATTTCTCCAGATTTTTGCGAAAAAGAATTTTCGCAGGAATTATCTTCAAAAAATTCAAAAAGCATTGTACGTCTGGGCGAAAATCATCTGCTAATAAAATACGAAAATCTTCAGGTGCTTAAGTGGCTTGCAGGCGTGGAGAAATTGCGTGTTGCAGAGAATACCTGTGCAAATATGCTGAATGCATTTTTCACCGCGGAAAAAGCCCTTGCATTAAATGAAAGCCTTTGCAAAAAAATCAATTTTATTTACATAGATCCGCCATATAATACAAGAAACGATTTTGCCTACAATGATGATTTTGCAACTCAAAACGACCGGCATTCTGCCTGGCTCAGCTTTATGCACCGCCGCCTCGTTCTTGCCCGCGAGCTTCTTTGCGAAGACGGCTGCATTTTTATTGCGATTGACCAGAATGAACTTTTTGTCTTAAAGCTTTTATGCGATCAGATTTTTGGCGAAGACAATTTTGTAAACGATTTTATGTGGCTTCACGGAAAAGGAAAAAAAGATACCTGGTCCAGAACACTTCAGCAGCACACGCTTTGTTACGCCCGCGATAAAACAAAACTAAAACCTTTTAAAGAAATTGAACAGACCTCCTGGGCAAAAACAAATGCCGATAATGATCCCCGCGGAAACTGGTTCAGCGGAAGCATTTCATTCAGCGAAAAACGTTCCAATCCAAAGCATAAAAATTTTTATTCAATCACTTCGCCTTCAAAAAAAGTCTGGACAAGACAATGGCTTGTTTCTCAGGAAGAAATGAACAGGTTGATTGCAGAAAATAAAATTTACTGGGGCCAGGCTCCAGATTTTTCAAAGGTTCCGCGCGAAAAGATTTTTAACGATACGGAAAAAGTAATTATTCCAAAAAATATTTTTGACTGCCCCGAAAGTACACGAGATGCCCAGAATCATCTGGATAAAATTCTTGGAATTAAAAATGCATTCGAAAATCCAAAGCCTGTAAGCCTTATAAAACATTTTATAAAAATAGCTCAGCAGCCCGAAGACGCTGGAATTTTAGATTTTTTTGCAGGCAGCGGAACAACTTTAGAGGCTGTCTGCGAACTGAATAAAGAAGACGGCGGAAAAAGAAAATGCATTCTTGTACAAAAGCCCGAAGCCTTTAAAAATTCAGAACAGCCTTTTAAAACAATTGCCGATTTATGCGAAGCAAGATGCCGGAAAGTTGCAGAAAAATTCGCCGAATAGAATACTACAATACTTATATAGAAAATAACAACTGAAAATAAAAGATTTTTCTTGATTTATGGCGATCTCTGGCCGATAATATATGTTGAGGTGGGGTCTGTTTTTAAACAGATTTTGCGGCTGGCAGATATAGTTTTTGTCAGTAAAGGGAGAGTGAGATGGTTTGATTTATTAGCAAAAGGTGGCGTTTATGAAAAAAAGTTTTTTTAAATTTAATGAAGTGAATACCTTTGTAAAACGTTTAATCTCATTAACAGGCATTTTATCTCTTGCCTGGATAATATCTGTTTTTACAATTTCCTGCGAAATTGGACTTGGAGCTGCAGTAGATACAATGGCTCCAACTCTTTCTATCGATTATCCGCCAACAAATGCCATAATCCGCGATACCTTTGTAATTTCAGGTTCATGCGGAGATGATGATACAGTTGCAGAGGTTCAGGTTAGTCTCAGAAATATCGCCACAAACGTAGACTACGGTCCTTATGCTGCAGACATTGAAGATAATTCTTCATGGTCTGTAAGAGTTAATAGAGCAGTTTCGGGCGGCTATAACGGCTGGCAGCTTCCTGATGGTTCTTATACAATCAGCGTAACAGTTACCGATGGAGTAGGAAGAACAACCGGTCCATTTACACGTACAGTAGATATTGATAATACAAAGCCAATTTTCATTGTAAAAACTCCTACAACAGATCCAACAGATGCAAATATAAAACTTTATGGAACAACTCTTCGTATTTCGGGAACAGTAGCAGAAAAACATTCAATTTCTTCAATGAAGCTCATTATTGATGATAAGGATTCTACTCAGAATGTTATTCAGGTTCCTGTAGAACTGGAACAGAAGAATGTTGATGTTTCTGACGGTGCTACCGTAGACTTTGCCCGCTTTATTAAAGACAATAAAAATGAAGCTTCTGGTCCAACAAAGGATTATCAGGAAATTTACAGCGAAGTATTATTAGACAGCGGCAATACAAGAATTTTAACAGACCAGGAAGGAAATATCGTAAGGGCATTCAAGACAAGTATTACAATTGCAGATAATGCAAAGGTTTATAACGGTTCATCTCCTTCCGGCGCAAATGCAGAAGGAAATACAACTTCCGTAATTTATCTTAGCGATGCCGTTTATTCAACTTTATTTGGAACTTCGGGAACAAATTTAGGATTAACCGCAGACGAATTAATTGCCTGTGTTAACGGAACTTCTAATTCCGGAACATCAAGAGAAGCAACTGTTTTAAATACCCTTTCTACTAATGCAAAAGATACAACAGAAGACAGTAACATGCTTCTGTTCAAGCTTTCTCCAAGTGCAAGACCAACTTATACCGTTTCTTCTTTAGCACAGCTCAATGGCAATGTTAATCCGGCTGCTCCAGACGATACTTATACAGAAGTTATGAAAGGTGGTGCAATTACAGCACTTATCCAAGGTTTTGATTCAAATACTTTTGTTAAGACAGATAGTTTAAAAATGTGGTATTACAGACTTGATGAAAGTCAATATACAAATACTTCAATCAGGACTCTTATAGATAATCTTCAGACTGCAGTTTATTCAGGTAATTCAGCTCCAGCCGGCTGGTCAATTATTGGAAACGGCACTGGAAACAATGCTTATCAGGTTTCATTTAACGGTTCTCCAGATGACGTAACAGGTACCAGATTTTATGTAGTTGCAGTTACCGGCGAAGACGTTATGGGAACAAACCTGTATTATGATAATGTTTATGTATTTAAAGGAAAGTCTTATTCTAACCCGCCTACATTGGATCTCCAGACTCCGGAAGCAGATCATTATTATACTTCAACAGATGATCTTTCTATTGAAGGTATTGGAGAAAGTGGTGGTAATGATATTTCAAAAATCAAGATTCAATTGAATATAACAAATGAAGATTTACCATCTACAAATACAAATAGAACTACAACAGTAAATATTGAAGGAACAGAGACTTCTTATTCAAGCTTTGCAACTTATGAAAAAGTTGGTGGAGATCCTAAAAAGATTCACTTTAAGGCTAATTTTGACAATATTTTATCTGCAGACTGGAAGGTTGCTCCAAATTCTAATAAGAACCTGACTTACTCATTAAAAGTAACTGTAGAAGATAATTCAGGAAAAGATACATACAGTACTCTTCAGATTTATGTAGACTCAGCAAATCCTGGCCTTACAATACGAGAGCCTTCTCCTGTAGTTACAACTTATGCTCAAAACCAGAAACATATTAACGGTACTGTTTCTGTGGTACTTAATGCAGAAGATAAACACTTAAAAGAAGTTAAATATCAGTTACTTGTAAATAATACTCCTGCTCAGATTTATAAAGCTAACGGTACACCTGCAAATGCAGCAGATGGATTTGTAAATAACTGGATGTCTCTTGGAAGTAATTCAACTAATACAATTTCAATTGACACAACAAATTATGAAGATAATAAACCTCTTAAAATAAAACTTTATGCAAAAGACGATGCCGGAAATATTAAGGAAGAAACTTCAGATGTTTATACTATTCTTCAGGCTACAGATAAACCAAAGATAACCGTAAGAAACGCTACTCAAACTGCCGGTGAAATTGATCCTAAAAATTCAAATACAATAGATGGAAACAACGTTTTTGGTACTTCAAAGAATTCATTAGATATAAACCTTGAAGATGATGATTTACTAGCCTCAGTACAATTAGAGGCATGGAAGCTGGGTGTTAATGGAGTTCTTTCAGCAACAGCTGTTACAGCACCTGCTGCATGGACCGACACTTCAAGCGGACAGAATGGAATTACTTCTTCAAGAAAATATAGTTTTACACCTTCGCTTTCTAGTCTTGGAGAAGGAATTTATAAGCTTAAGGTAACTGTAAAAGATTCAACCTGGGCAGGTGCTTCTTCTACTTACCAGGCTAATAGAACTGATACTTGCGAATTCTGGATTGTAAAAGATAATGCTGCACCTTCTTTTGCGGAAAATTCGACTGTATTTGGTGGTTCAGAAAACGAAGTTACAATCAGAGAAAACTTTACAATCAGCGGAACTGCAAGCGATACAAATGCTCTTTATTCTTCAACAGTCAGTTCAACTTATCCGAATGCAACTAATAAAGGTAAGAATGCTATAGTAATTACTGCACGCAATATGGCAACCGATACAACTAAGAGCTGGAATGTAGATGTTGGAGAAACAACAGCAGGACAGTGGTCAAAGGAAATTGTTGTTGGTGCTTCTTCTTCCGGAGATAACAAGCTTGATGATGGTACTTATGAATTTACAATAGAAGTTAAAGATATTGCAGGAAAAACAACTTCTGTTTCCAGAAATGCAAAAATTGATACAGCAAATCCTGTATTCAAACAATCTCGTAATGCTTCTGCATCTACAGAAAAATGTGAAATTACAACAGAGAAAACAACTGTTACAGAAGGTTCAGTTTCTACAGACTGGTATAAAACAGGTTCTCTTGATTTAAGCGGTTTTGGTTATGATGAAAATGGCTTAGAGTCTGTTAAATATGTAGTTTATACAGGAAGCTTCGCAGCTGCTACAGGTCCTGCCGGTGTTGCAGATAGTGCATGGAGCGAATTCTCATATAACAATACTAATCAGACATGGGAAGGTAATGTTCCGTCTGTAGTTCACCAGTCTTCAAAAATTGCTGTAAAACTTACAGATAATGCCGGTAACAAAACATATAAATCTTTAGGTCCGGTTAATATTGATACGCTTTCTCCTGTTCGTGTAGTAGATACTCTTATTGTAGAATATGGAACCGGAGCAAATAAAACTACATTTGTTGATGAAACTGCTGCAACTCCTTATGCAGAACAAGTTATTTCAAATAGAACAAAAGATATTTATGTAAAAGTAAAATTAACTGATGCCACAGCTTCTGGAAATTCAGGAACTTCCGGCGTAGATGTTAATAATATTTACTATGATATTGGAACAGCATTCTCTGGATCAGCTAAGCCAGCTGCTTCTAAAAAAGCAACTGTTTCAATAGATAACAATGATATTGCTAGCTTTACAATTCCAAAAGCAAATGCTGCAAATGGTAACGTATATTTAAGATTCTATGATAAAGCCGGCAATTACACAGATGAGCAGTTATTTACAATTGTAGTAGATACAAATGCTCCTTCGGCAAGTATTTCTTCTCCTTCTGCAGGTGTATTAAATGGAACACATGTTGTAAAAGGAAATACAAGCGATAATAATGCTTCTAAGAAATTTGCACTTTATTATTCTCTTACAGCTCCAACTGCTAATGGTTCAAAGATTCCTGCTGCAGATGATGCAGAATACGGAACTGCCGGAACAACAAGTCTTGTTCGAATAGGAAATGTTCTTACTTCTAATATAAATAACTGGACATATGACTCAACAACAGCTGGTGCTGATCGTCCGATTGTTGATTTTAATTCACTTTCTCTAGCTGCATATACTGCTGCCGGAAAAGTAAAAGATATTTATATTATTCCTGTCGTTTATGACGAAGCTGGTAATTGTAACGTTTATTCTGTTAATTCAAGCGGAACAGCTGTTTACTCTTATACAGAAAATACAAATTACTGGAAATATACAGTAAATCTTGATACAGACCGTCCGGTAATTAAAATTACGACACTTTCTGCTGACGGAGAAACTATAAAACTTAATTCAGAAGCTTCTATAGATGGAAGCATAACTGATGATGACAGTTCAGTTGATGCAATTGTAACTCACTTTATTGCTTCTTCAGTTGCTTATGGTTCTACAGGCTTTGGTTCAACAGAAGTTGCTGCAATTATAGCAAATAAATCAACAAACTCTACAACAGGTATTACAACATATACTAATACAAATATCACTTATACTCCGACAGGTGGTTCTGCAAGATACGATACAACAGAATTTAATGCAGCCGGTGGAGAATGGACATATTATCCTGCAGACAACCGTGATGGAAGTAAGAATGTTTACTTCTATATAGTTGATAATTCAGGAAATATTTTCTATACAGGCCAGTTAGATGCATCTGCTGGATCAACTGCAGCAACAACAGATCCTGTAAAAATGCCAAAACTTCGCTATAAGAATACAGCAGAAAATAATGCAACAGCAAATTCAGCTGCGGTAACTTATGTTTCAGATACAAAGACTCCTACAACTTCAATTACAAAATTACAGTGGGCAAATGTTAATACAAAAACAGCAGATTATGTAGCATCAAATCGTCCTTCAAATTACAACGGTCCGGATGGAGAAACAGATTCAATTACATCTGCTGCAAAGGTTGGTGGTCCAAATAAGAAATATATAAGATTTATTTCCACAGCTCAGGATGCTACCGGTATAAAAGCAATGTCTCTTACTTTGCGTGCAAATAAGACTACGAACGGAACGACAACTCAGGTTACAAAAACAATTAAAGC
>CAMVBP010000023.1 GCA_947165795.1 uncultured Treponema sp. | reverse complement strand
GTGGTTCATCATCTAAAGATGGTGGGCGAAAAGTTACCACTATTACTAAAATAGACGATACTTCAATTTATAAACCACTGCTATCTCAATTGCAGAAAAAACAAGTTTTAGTACTTAAATAATGACGACTCGGGTAAAAAAATCCCGCGCAACAACAGAGTGTCACGCGGGACGATATATGTAATCACCCCGGAGCTTTGCTGCGACGGGATGTAAGTTCAAGCCGCCAGACACTAAGCCAGACAGCGAGAAGCCTAATTGATTACACGTACAATGGTGCAACCTGATCGAGAACCTTGTTGTACTCAGCGTACGTCTGGTCAAGGCACGCTTACGCTCAGGGCCTTGACTCAGCCGTTTGTCGGGTTTCCAAAAATTGTAAACCCGACATAAGCTTTATCCAGATTACTCATACAATGGAGCAACTGCATTAAGAACTTTGTTATACTCCTCATATGCAGCGTTATATGCTGCAACATTCTCAGGAATAGGATCTGCACTCTTTGAAGTATCAAGAGTGATGTGCTCAGCACAAAGCTGCGCGATGTCGCACTTGCCTGTCTGATTTTTGAGACACCAGAGAGCCTGAACAGCACCACCGAGAGCAGCTGCTTCGTCCAAAGCTGGAACGCGGATTGGAAGGTTCATGATATCTGCAGCAATCTGGCGCCAGAGTGGAGACTTAGAACCACCACCAATCAGGCGGATTTCCTTTGGCTGGAAACCGAGCTTACGGAATGCGTCGAGACCACCGCGCATTGCGAATACAGCCGACTCAAGAGAAGCGCGGGCAATATTTGCACGGTTAGTATTTGCGCTTGTCAAACCAGTAATACTTGCGCGTCCGTTTGGAAGGTTTGGAGTTCTTTCTCCATTGAAGAATGGCATAACCAGAACACCCTCAGATCCGCAAGGAGCCTTAGCAGCTTCGCCATCAAGCTCTTTTACATCCATCTGGAAAAGACCACGAACAAACTCAGTTGCAACAGTACAGTTCATAGTACAAAGAAGTGGGAGCCATCCGCCGGTTGAAGAGCAGAAGCCCGAAAGTCCATTTGCAGGGTCGTTGATTGGCTTATCAGAATATCCGTAAAGTGTACCAGAAGTTCCCATAGACATTGTAAGGAAGCCATCAGCAACAGTACCAGTTCCAACAGCACCCATCATGTTGTCTCCACCACCGGCAGAAACAGGAATTCCTTCAGGAATACCATAAGCGGCAGCAGCCTCAGCAGAAACCTTTCCGGCAGGTGCGCTAGGCTCAATCAGTTTTGGAAGCAAGCCCAACAAATTGCCATCAATAATATCACAAATCTTTTTAGACCAGCAGCGGTTAGCAGAATCAAAGAGAGCAGTACCAGAAGCATCACCGTACTCCATTACATACTCGCCGGTCAGCTTCCAGTTCAAATAGTCGTGTGGAAGCATAATATATTTCAAAGCCTTAAAAGCTTCAGGTTTGTTTTCCTTAAGCCAGAGAATTTTTGGAGCAGTAAAACCAGGAAGCATCAGATTGCCGAGCAGCTTAACAACCTTCTTGTCACCGCCAGCCTTCTTTGTAATCTCGGCACACTGTGCAGTTGTTGCAGTATCGCACCAGAGCTTAATGTTATACAAAGCCTTGCCGTCTGCTCCAAGCGGAACAAAACCATGCTGCTGACCAGAAACACCAATTGCTTCGATAGTCTTTTTGTTTTCTGCAGAAAGCTTTCCAAAACAAACTTCAAGTCCCTTGTCGAACCATTCAGCCTTCTGCTCGCGTGTTCCGTCTGCCTCAGAAATGAGCTCCATAGGGCAGCTTGCTTTTTCGATAATCTCTTTCTTTTCGTAGTCGTAAATTACAACCTTCATACTCTGTGTACCAAGGTCAATTCCTGCAACAGTTTTCATAAATATCCTCTTTATTTTTTTTTTGGGGTTCCGTGCGCTGGCTCAGCCTCCTCACTTCGTTGCGAAGGCCGCCTTCGGCGCAGCTCCATAGCCTAACCCATTTTTTTCAAATTCTATTGTATCATACAAAATAGTCAATAAGAAGTAAATCTTATATTTGGTTTAGCACAACTATATAGCATATAACTATTTTCCTTTAATTTTTCTGTTGTAACAATTCCTGTATCACCCGTTAATAAACATTTATCTGGCAAAGCTTCATTGCATTCAGCGCTGTTTTATGGCTTTCGGGAGTAACACATGCACAACATGATGCATCTACGCTGATTTTTACTTCCGGAAGCTTTGCTTTTAAAATAAAGGCATTACTAATAACACAAATTCCTGTACAAAGGCCAATAAGTTCAATTTCTTCCAGTCCTGTCAAAGATGCGGCAAAATCTGCAAGCTCCATTGAACCAAAAGACGGCTTATTAAATATGCGGCTGTTTCCAACTTCAATCTTGTCAGAAATCATCCAGCCTTCACTTCCTTCTACACAATGTACAACCGGAAGGTTTTTTCCTTCCTGAGTTTCAAGATAATTCTGCTGATGAGTGTCTCGGGTAAAAACGACCATTTCGCCAGCTGCGCGTGCTTTTGCAATTTTTTCAATAACATTCGGAACAATAGCAACTGCTTCTTTTGTTCCAAGCGCTCCATCAATAAAATCATTCTGCATATCTACAACAATTAATAGTTTCATTTTTCCTATAATATAGAAGAATCATCCCGTCTGCAATACAAGCGCAGTATTATAACATCTTGCTTTTTTACTATAGATAAGTTTATATTTTTACAATGAATACTTCGTCATATATAATTCCTGCCGATTTTCCTGATCCGGATATTATTCGTGTTGATGATACTTATTATATGGTAAGTACCACTATGCATTTTATGCCGGGTTGTGTAATTTTGCGTTCGCATAATCTTGCAGACTGGGAACATGCCGCTTATGTTTACACTGAACTTGAAGCGACTGCAGCAGAAACTTAATACGACAATAAAGGCGCATACGGAAAAGGAATGTGGGCCGCAAGCCTGCGTTATTTTAACGGGATTTTTTATATAAGCTTTGTTGCAAACGATACTCATAAAACTTATTTATTTACTTCTAAAAATATTGAAGGTCCCTGGAAGCGTTCAGAAATTAAAGGCTTTTACCACGACATGTCACTTCTTTTTGATGATGACGGCCGCATTTACTGTGTAAGCGGAAATATGAATATTACCCTTACAGAGCTTGAGCAGGATTTATCCGGTCCAAAAAAAGACGGAATTAATAAAGTAGTTATCCGCGATAATCCGGAAGAAGTTGTTCTTGGTTACGAAGGAAGCCATTTTTATAAAATCAACGGAAAATATTATGTTTTTTTAATTCATATGCCAAAAGGAAAAATGCGTACAGAAAGCTGTTTTACTGCAGATAAAATAGAAGGTCCTTATACAGGCGGCGATGTTCTTTGCTCAGACCTTGCTGGCTGGAACAGCGGAACCGCTCAAGGAGGAATTGTTCAGGATCCAGACGGCAACTGGTTTTCAATTGTTTTTCAGGACCATGGTGCGCTTGGAAGAATTCCTGTTCTGGTGCCTGTAAACTTTGTTCAGGATTTTCCTGTATTTGGTGCGGACGGTAAAGCTCCTCAACAGGTATCTGTAAAAGATTTACGTCCAGGTTATAAATATGAGCCGCTTTACAGCAACGACTTTACAAATCCTGCGTGGCAATGGAATCATATTCCGGAAAAAAAGCTTATTGAACTTTCGCCGGATTCTTTTTCTGTTACAACCGGCAAAATAAGCAAAAATGTAGTTCAGGCTGCAAATACATTAACGCATAGAACCTTTACAGAACAGTGTTCAGGAGCTGTTAAAATAGATGCTTCAGAAATTAATGAAGGTGATGTTGCCGGCCTTTGTGCTCTGGAAGGTGAATACGGCTTTATTGGAATTACTAAAAAAAACGGAAAGTACAAGCTTATAATTGCAGAACACAAAATTCCATACAGTCCGTGGGCTATGGGTGTTTATGATGATTCCGCACCGGATATTATTGAAGAAAAAGAATTGTCTTCTCCAAAACTCGGATTAAAAGCAGTATTTAATCTGGAACATGAAAAAGAAAACGTGCAGTTTTGCATTTGTGCGCAGATGGATGAAAAAGCTTTAGCGGCAGATAATGCAAGCGGTTTTAAAGAAATTGGAACGCCGGTAAAACTCCGTTATACATTAGACCAGTTTGTCGGCGTTCGATTTGCTTTGTTCTGTTATTCAACAGAAGTGACCGGCGGTAAAGCCGTATTTAAAGATTTTAAAATTGAATTCAATTAAGGCAAAATTAATCGGCCCTATATAAAAAAAATGCGGTGAATTTGAGAGTCTCAAACCACCGCATTTTTTGGTTACAGTTTATTCTGCTTCTTCCCAAAAAAGATCGTTCAACGTTACTCCAAGTTCTTTGCAGATTGCTATGCAAAGATTAATCGTTGGATTGTAGTCGCCTTTTTCTATCGCATTAATTGTCTGTCGGCTTACATTTACTGCCTTTGCCAGATCTTCCTGCGACATATCTTTAAGGGCACGTGCCGACTTTAGTTTAAGATTTTTCATTGCGCCCTCCCCTTGTTATTCTTCCTCTTCAGTTTCTTCTTTTTTCGAAATTAATTTTTTTACAAGGAAGCTGAGCATTACAATTATAACAAAGCTTCCGGCAGCAAGATTAACATATCTGAACCAATCATCGTTATCCAAAAAGAATTTAACAAGGAAGCTTATTCCAAGCAATGTCATAATAACGTACCATGATTTTGGCATAGGCTTATTTGGCGAAAAATAAGCATCGCTGAAGATAGAAACTTCAACAAAAACAAGACACGAAAGCAGAATAATAATTAAACTCAACATTCCCGGTGCAACAATTACAAGCGGCTTTTCTGTAAATATTTCAATAAAGAATACAACAAGCTCGGCAAATACAAATGTTGTAAAACCGCCGGTAAATGCTCTTCCGCGGGCCGCTACCTGGCGTTCATCGTATCCGCATTTTCCATTCTTCTTTTTCTTATAAAGTACAATTGCAATTATAACAACCAAAAGACCACATACTAATCCAATTCCAAAAGCTACAGGCATAAAATCCTCCTTATAACCTTCGCGGCAGTTATTGCGCAGGGAAGCGTAAAAACCCGTTTTCCCGAAGGCAAATAATATTAAATTTTTAAGCAGACTGGTGTGCACTTCCTGTCTGTCTTTATGTAAAATATATACGACATTTTGTTATATGTCAAGTATTTTTGACAAAAAGTTTAAAATATTTTTTTTTACGTTTTTCAATATGCAGATTGAATCCGAAGGAAAAACTTCGATAACTTGACCAACCTTAAATAAATCTTTAATATTCCTTGTATGAGTAATCAGACTGAACTATTAAGCGACTTTTTAGATAAAAAAACTATTTCTGCTCTTGGAGATTTTCTTGAAAAAGATTCTGATTTTGAGAAATCTGCAGATGTAATTGCAAAAGCTTTTGGAGCAGATAAAGGACTTTCTAAAACCGACGCTGAAGGTATCAAAAAACTTGTTTCAAGCTTCAAAAACAATCTGACTCTTCTTGTTCAAAAAACATGGGTTGAAAAATCTGATGTTGCGTTAAAAGAACAACTCATATATAAATTAAATTCTTATCTTGAAAAAAATAACTGGAAATCTGACTATCCGATGTTTTTGCAAATCATTAATCAGGCTGTCTTATTAATGTTTGGACAGGACCCCAGTTCCGACGATTTTGCAGAATACACTCTTAGAATAGACCCCGAATTCGGAATATTCTGGTGGTATATTTCCAGCCTCCCCGAAAAGGCTAAATGGTCAGAAGAAAAGTACCGTCTTGCTATGATGATTGGCATGTACTTTTTAGCAAACTACTAAAACTTTTTGAAAATATTCAGAATGTTTTATCCGGGAGGTTTCAATTTTTTATTGAAACCTTTTCGTGTTTTTTAAATGAGGATTTAAAATGAATTTAGACTTAATCTGCAAATCATTACGTTCAGGCAGTGAAAAACTCGCACTCCAGACTGCCAGTCAAAAAAATATGGCTTTACATGCTGTTGCCGAAGCCCTTGATAACAACAGAAAAAAAATTATTGAAGCAAATCAGTTAGACGTTAATAACGGCCGCGCCACAGGAATGTCTGAATCGTTAATAGACCGCCTTACTCTTAATGACAAAAGAATTGATGGAATTATTGAAAGCATAAAAATTGTTATGTCTCAGACCGATCCTATTGGAGAAGAAACAGCCGGCTGGAAAACTCCAAATGGAATGTCGATTCGTCAGGTAAGGGTTCCGCTTGGTGTTGTTGCGATTATTTACGAAAGCCGTCCGAACGTTACCGTTGATGCATTCTGTCTTGCATATAAAAGCGGAAACTCAATTCTTTTAAGAGGTTCTTCTTCGGCTTATAATTCCAATAAAGAAATTGTTCGCATAATTAAAGAGGCTCTTGGAACTGTTGTTGATGAATCGGGCGTTATTGGAATTCCGGAAGCAATTGAACTTGTTGAAGTTCACGAACACGACCACAGCGACGTTGATGCAATTTTTAATGCCGTTGGAAAAATTGATGTTGTTCTTCCACGCGGCGGCAAGAAGCTCATCCAGAATGTTGTTTCTAACGCGCGTATACCTGTAATCGAAACAGGCAGCGGAGTTTGCCATCTTTACATAGACGAAACTGCAAATCTTGAAATGGCTGCAAAAATTGCAGAAAATGCAAAAATTCAGAGACCAAGCGTTTGCAACGCAATTGAATGCATTGTTGTGAACAGCAAAATTGCCGCAGAATTTTTACCACGCCTTGAAAAAACTTTTGCAGGCCGCGTAAAACTTCACGCAGATGAACGGGCAATCAAATATCTTAAAAATGCTGTTGCTGCAACCGAAGCCGACTTTGGAAACGAATATCTTGATTACGAATGCTGCATAAAAACCGTAGATTCCATTGAAGAAGCAATTGAATATATAAATTCTCATAATACAAAACACAGCGAAAGCATAATTACAGAAAGCCGTGCTGCGGCAAGACTTTTCCAGAGTAAAATTGATGCAGCCTGCGTTTATGTAAATGCTTCTACAAGATTCACAGACGGCGGAGAATTTGGTTTTGGCGCTGAACTTGGAATAAGTACTCAAAAGCTTCATGCACGCGGACCAATGGGAATTAAAGCGCTTACAACAACAAAATATCTGATCGACGGAGAAGGTCAGATACGCTAACGTTCTAGGTTCCTGGTGTCAGGTTCCAGAATTTATACCTATAACCTGATACCTAAAATCCAGAACCTTTATAGATGGAAGGCATAAAATGAACAAAATTAATGAAAGTTTGAAGAATGCACGAAAGATAGTTATAAAAATCGGAAGTAATACACTTGCAAAAGCAGACGGAACCGTAAATACCGAATTTATGGCTTCGTTTGCCGAACAGTGCGCCGGACTTATTAAACAGGGAAAAGAAATAATTCTTGTTTCTTCAGGTGCACAGGTTGCAGGCGTTTCTACAACAAAAGAATGGGCACGCAAAAAGGATGTTCATTACCGCCAGGCACTTTGTTCAATCGGTCAGGTAGAACTTATGCACCAGTGGAGAAAAGCTTTTCAAAAGCAGGAGCTTCATATCGGCCAGCTGCTTCTTACAAAAGATGATTTTGAAAACGAACACCGCAGCCTGAATATCCGCAACACACTTTTTACACTTGTTGATGAAGGCGTTATTCCCATTATCAACGAAAACGACAGCGTAAGCTATGACGAAATTAAAATCGGCGATAACGATAACCTTTCGGCACTTACTGCAATTTTGTGGTCAGCAGATTTACTGATTCTTTTCAGCGACATCGACGGTGTTTATTCAGATAACCCAAAAACAAATCCAAATGCAAAGCTGATTGAAACCGTAGAAAATATTGCAGAGCTTAGAAAATCAATAAAAATTGGTTCTACAAATTCATTCGGAACCGGCGGCATGGAAACAAAAATTCAGGCTGCAGAAAAAGTAACTGAATACGGAATTGAACTGCTTCTTGCAAACGGCGGAAAAGAAAATTCGCTTACAAGACTTTTTGATGAAGATGCAGTTGGAACTTTATTTCAGGTTCTGTAACGAATAAACGCAGCCGCAATAAGTCTGGCGGTACATGCCGTATTCTTCGCTGAGTTCGAGGCTGCGCTTAAAACCATTTTTCTTTTTAAAATCAGAAAAAAGCCACTTTGGAGAAACGCCTTCCAGCTCCGCGCCGATATCATTTATTTTCTGCGCGTCTTTAAACGGACTTATAGAAAGCGTTGTACAAAAATAATCAAAATGATTTTTCTGCGCATAAGCAAAGGAACGTTCCAAACGCAATTTATAGCAGCGGCGGCAGCGTTCACCTTTTTCTGCTTCCTGTGCAAGTTCAGGATTTTTTTTGATTTCAATTCCGTCATAAAACTGGTCTGGAATATATTCAGCCTCAACAAGTTTTACATTTCCTTCAAGAACCGGCGGAAATTTTTCGTAAAGCTTTTTTAATTCATTAAGACGCCTTTCATATTCAGCCTGCGGATAAATATTCGGATTGTAATAAAAAACAGTAATTTGAAAAAATTTAGAAAGATATTCCAGAACATAAGATGAACAAGGCCCGCAGCACGCATGAAGCAAAAGCGAAGGCTTTTTAAAATCATCGCCGCATTCAGACATTTTTTTCTGAATGTTTAGAATTACATCATCAAGATTTTTCTGATAATTAATTTTCTGCTGCTTTACTGAATTATTTACGGCTTCATTCATCGCTATTTTCACTTAAACCATCTTCACTCAAGGCGCAGCTTACACAGCTGATATAAACAAGGCTTCCCAATTCCGCATGTTTTATAGCCGGCACAGCAACTTTGTTTTCTTCAATCATTTTCTGCAAAACAGGCTTTGCAGTTTCGCCGTCAATTCCTTCGCTTTCCAGAACTTCAATATTTGTGATTTTATGATTTTCTACAGAAACATTTAACTGAACATGAAGAAAACTTGTATAGGTTTTTCCGTAGTAAACGCCGTCTTCAACATTCTGTAAGTCGACTTCGTAAAAAGGAAGCTTATAAGCCTCGCGTATCTGCACTTTATGACGGTTAACAAAATACCCCGCCCCAATTATAAAAACAAGCGCAATAATAGTAAGATATTTAGAATATTTTTCCCAATTGAGTTTTTTCATGATATATAAACAAGGCCTTCTCAATTCATAATATACCATGAAAAAAAAGATACGTCATTAAACTTTTATATTTATAAAGTGATTATTCTAATTTCCCCAGGGGGATTTTAAGGGGGCGGAGCCCCATTAGGCGAGAGGGTAGCACAAGACCATGAAGTGGGCTTGTGCGTAGGGGGAGACTTCCCCCTCCTTCCTAGTCCATAAAATATGTTTTTATCGGCGGGAAGCCGTTGAATGCTACCGATGCATAGGTTGATGTATAGGCGCCTGTTGAAAGCCAGTAGAGCTTGTCGCCGGCTTTGAGGGAAATCGGGAGCTTATATTTGGCGTCTTCGTACATAATGTCCATGCTGTCGCAGGTTGGGCCGGCTATAATTACGATGCCTTCTTTTTCGCCCGGTTTGTCGCGGCTGGTTACTACAGGATATTTTATTGATTCGTCGAGGGTTTCGATAAGTCCGTTGAATTTTCCGGCGTCTACGTATACCCAGCGTGCAAGTGCGGTGTTGTTTTTGCGCGATGTCAAAATAACTTCCGAAGTTAAAATTCCGCTGTCGCCAACGAGGGAACGGCCCGGCTCAAGAATGATTTCCGGGATATCATCGCCAAAGTCTTCCTGAATATAGCGTGTAATTTCTGATGCATATTCAGCGAGGGTGTTTGTCGGTTCAATATAACTTGCCGGGAAACCACCACCCATATTAATCATGCTCAGGCGGATTCCCTCTTCTTCTTCGAGAGATGTAAAAAGATATTTTACCTTTGCAATTGCGTCGTTCCACTGTCCAATATCGCGCTGCTGACTACCAACGTGGAAGCTTATTCCGTAAGGTGTAAGGCCAAGATCGCGGGCAAGCACGAGTAAATCGTATGCCATATCCGGGTGGCAGCCGAATTTGCGGGAAAGCGGCCAGTCGGCACTTACAGAGTTTTCTACAAGAATTCGCACGTAAATACGTGAGCCAGGAGCATTCTTTGCAATTTCCTTAAGGTCATCCTTGCTGTCTGTAGCAAACATGCGAACGCCCTTGTCGTAAAAATATTTAATGTCCTTTGCCTTTTTGATTGTATTTCCGTAAGAAAGTCTTTCCGGAGAAACATCAAATTTAGAAATCATATCAAGCTCATAGCGCGAAGCAATATCAAAGCAGGAACCCATATCAGCAAGCATTTTAAGCACAGGCTCGCCCGGGTTAGACTTCATTGCATAATAAATTCTGGCATAAGGGAATGAATCTCTAAGACGAATAAAATTCTGTTTGATTGTGTTAAGATTGATTACGATATTTGGAGTTTCCAAATCCTTAGAAAAGTCGAGAAAACGCTGCCAGTCCTTATCGCTGACATAATCGCTACGATTAAACATCTATTACCTCTTTGTAATGATAAATAACCGGTCAAAGCCGTCGTCACGCTGCGTAGGAACTGAATGCAATTTTTATAGCTTTACTACCTAAATTTCAACGTTCGGGGAATAATAACAAATTATTTCAATTAGGTCATCATTTTTTTTTAAATTTTTTGAATTTTTTATTTTTTTAATTCATCACTTTTGTACAATTTATTTAGACATTTTTCCCTTGTTTTTACCACATTAAATCAGTAATTTTAATATATGAATAACCTCGATTTTGAGTACTTAAAAAATCATATGAATACGGAAGGATTTTTTGGAAGCGATTCTTCGCTCGCCAATCTTTTTCTTCTGCAAAAAAAATATAATACGGAACTCAAAATCAAAAACGAGGTCTTAATAAGATATTATTACGGCGAAGAAAACCGAACAGGCTATGGATTCCCCATTCCAATCACTCCTGCAGTTTTTTCAGAAAACTGGCTTACTACAGCAATAAACCTTATTATCGAAGATGCCCGAATTCAAAACAGGCCGGTTCAATTCTGCCTTCTTACCCAGGAACAGAAAAATCTGCTGGATAAATGTCTTGCAGCCGCTTTTCCAAATCTTCATGTCGCCTGGAAAACAAACCGCGATGACTGCGATTATGTTTATCTTCGCCAGAATCTTGCCGAACTTCCGGGCTCTCATTATCAGAAAAAACGTAATCATATTTCGCGCTTCAACAGAATTTACGGTTCAAACTGGGAATTTAAAACCTACCCTGAAAACGACATTGCCGCCGACATTCTGACCGTAGCAAAAAAATGGTACGTAGAAAAAGACGGTGAAGAAAATTCGTTTTTGCAGCTTGAACAGGAAAGCATAGAGCTTGCCCTAAAAAATACCGATCTACTCAAAATGCGCGGCGGCGTTCTTTACATTAACGGAGAGCCTGCCGCAATGACGCTTGCAAGTCCAGTTTCGCCGGACGTCCTCGATGTAATTTACGAAAAATCCTACGGCAACTTTGAAAAAAACGGAGCCTATGCCGTTATTAACCAGCAGTTTTCGCGCCGCTGCAACTCTCTCTACCTTAACCGCGAAGAAGATATGGGCGTAGAAGGCCTGCGCAAGGCAAAACTTTCCTACAAGCCGACAATGATTTTAGATAAGTTTTATGGTATTTTAAAATAGGAGTAGAAGGGGAATGTCTTCCCCTCGTTCCAGCCCGCGTTGCGGTCTTCCACTACCCCTTCTAACGGGGGCTCCGCCCCCGTAACGCCCCCGGAGGTTTTTCATGCTTTCATTCATACTCTCCAAATCTGACTGTGCAGCCTGCAAATTCTGCTGCAGCTTCCGCAGACAAAGCCTCTGGGAAACTCCCGTATTCCCTGCAAAAGATTTAAAGAAAATGCAGGCTTTAAACCCGAATGCAAAATTCCGTCCGGTAAATATTTCCGGCAACAACAAAGAATCAGAAGCTTCTTCCTATACATTCGAGCTTACAGGCCTTTACAAAACCACCAGTGCCGAAGAAGAAGCTCCTTGTCCATTTTTAGATAATACGCGCGGCTGCACTTTGCCTCAGGAGCTCAAACCATTTGAATGTAAAATCTGGCCTTTGCGCGCAGTAAAACTTCCGGACTCGAATAAGCTTGCCGTTGCTCTTACTCCAACCTGCCCTTCTGTAAATAAAGTTCCCCGGGAAAACATAATTGCACTTGCAGAAAATGGTCTTGGTAAGGAAATTATTGATTATGCGGCTGAACATCCTGATATAGTTAAAGAATATTCTGAATTTCTTTCGCAGATTGTGTATGCGTGCGAGGATGAATAAAATTCATCATAAATTCCGGCCTTTTTGCGGCACGTAAAAAAAATTGGCAGAATTATAATTTTGCAATTATAATATAGCTATGGAAAGAAAAAAGCCGGAAAAAAGAATTTACGATATTTCAACTCTTACCAGACTTTTAAAAAAAGATTTTATTTTTGTAATTGCTGTTTTTCTTATCTTACTTGCTATTTTTGCAGACATTAGTGTTTACGAGGCATTCGGTTCCGTACGTTCAAGAAAACTGGAAGCAAAAAATCTTGCGGTAATGTGCGCCGCAGAAATTGAACAGACCTGTTATCATACTTTTCAGTTAAACGGCATTATAGCTTCCACAGTTTTAGTAGACGCAATTAATGAAAACAATTTTGAATTAATGGCTTCGCGAATTTTCCCGGATTTTCCTGCCGCAGATTGTGTTCAGATTGCTCCAAACGGCATAGTTTCTAATGTTTATCCTCTGCAGGGAAACGAAAATGTAATTGGCCATAATCTTTTTGCAGACAGCAAACGCGCCGACGAAGCAATAAGAACCAGAGACAGCGGCGTGCTTACAATCGGAGGACCGTATTCCCTTTTGCAGGGCGGCGAAGGATTTATAAGCAGATTACCTGTTTTTAAAAATGATAATGAAGCTGAATTCTGGGGCTTTGTAAATGTTGTTGTCCGCGTAGAAAAAATTCTAAGCACAATAGATTTTTCTGCCTTCGACAGCCGCGATTATAAATATTCAATTTATAAAATTAATGACGAAACCGGCGAACAAAAACACATTTATGGAACAGAATACAAGCTTTTACATAATCCTATAACAAAAGAACTTGATATGCCTAATGCCCACTGGGAAATTGCAGTTGCGCCTTCCGAAGCCTGGGTTAATATTCATCTTGTAGTTGTTCTTACTACTTTATCGCTTTTGCTTATAGTTGCCTTTACCATCCTTACACTGCTTTTCTTAAAGCTTCGCCAGAGCAACGTGCGTCTTGCACAGCTTGCAACACTTGACCAGCTTACAGGACTCTACACAAAGCAGACCGCAATTTTTTCGCTTAAAAAAGAAATTGATTATGCAAGACGCAACGACAGCCAGGTTGCACTTTGTTTTATAGACATGAACAATTTTAAGCAGATAAACGATATGTACGGTCATACAACCGGCGATACTGCACTTTCAAAGGTTGCTAAACGCCTTATGGAATCTGTAAGGCCGGAAGATATTGTAGCGCGTTTTGGCGGAGATGAATTTATAATTATTTTCCGTGGGAAAAATACCGGTACTGATTATCTTAATACAGTTGATCGAATTAGAGCCGTTCTGAATGTCCCTGCAAAACTTTCTGCGCATGTACTTGCAGATATTTCTGCGGCAGTAGGAATTGCCGTTTATCCAAAAAATGGTCAGAGTGTAGAAGAATTAATAGCCTACGCCGATAAAGCCATGTACGAAGAAAAAGCACGCATGAAGCAAAAAAATAACGGTTAAGCGCTCACACAGGATTTTTTAGTAAAAAAAAATCACAGTAATTTGCTCAAACACAAAAAACTGTGATCTTATATCTATATATTTTTTAACTCTCCTTATAAAAGATAATACATTCATAAATTTAATATGTCACCACCCGTTCGGGTAGTTTTTTAAAAATATTTAAAATTGAGGGTTCGAGAGCCTCAACCGCCGTATGTTATTTAGAAATTTCCTTTAAATTAATCCTATCCAGCGTGCGTTCCACACCGCCTGATTACTTGTAGACGCTTCCAGCTTGGAATAGATTTTTTTAAGGTGATATTTTACGGTATTCAGGCTTATAAAAAAATAGCGGCCGATTTCTTCTTTTGATTTTCCCATTTCCAAAAGCTTAAGAATGTCTATTTCCATTTGGGAAAATTTCTGATCATCGGGAAAATATACTTTAAGATAATGTGGATGAGTAATTGCCATTTCTCGAGTCATCTCAATTATCTTCATAAAAAAATCATCTTTTGGTGACTGAAGCTCTGAATATCCTTTTTCTTCTGCATAAGCTAAAAGAACCTGCAGCATAGCTTCGCCTTCATCTGCGATAATCCGGTAAAACTTACGGCGGCGTGCAATTTTTAAAGCGCGTTCAAGAGCCTGAAAAGCAAATTCCTTTTTAGAAGCCTGAAAAAAGTTCATAGCCAGCAGAAGATCAATTTCGCATAAATCCATGTGGCGTTTTCCTTCTGCTAAAAGTGAACGGATTTTTTCTGCAAGGGCAATGGCGGCTGCATAGTTTTTTGTAACCATGTAACAGCGGATTTTTATCAAATACCTGTAGGTATCAATCATATTAAAATCTTTATATTCATCAGGTGCTGAATCTTTAAGCCAGCTTGTAATTTTTTTTACATTTCCTTCATACAAAGAAAAAAGTACGTGAACTGCATCTATGTTATACGAAAATTCTGCCTTTCCCTTTTCTTTGGAACGATTATTAATTTCTTCTATGTAGCTGTCTGCACTTACTGTTTTACCCTGCGCAAGAAGAATTTTTGACTGAAGGTAGAGCGCAGAAAAAAGAAGCCGGCGTTCATCATGTTTATCAAAAGCCTTTTCTACGCTGCTTACAAGAATTTCCGCTTCTACAAGATTATTCTGCTGATACTGATATTCCGCCATCAGAAGGTTATAAATAAATAAAACAGTTTTTTCATCGTAAACATATTTAAGATCTTCAAGAATCAGATTTTTGTATTTTTTAAGAAGAGGTCCAAGCCTGGAAAAATCATTAAAACCGTTCATAAGAGACGGACGGCCGGCAGTAAGAATTACATTCCCTAAAGGATAATTTAATTCCTT
>CAMVBP010000022.1 GCA_947165795.1 uncultured Treponema sp. | reverse complement strand
ACTTGGAAACTATAAATATTTATGGCAGTACCAGCCGTGCAAATTGTCCATATGGTTTAGGATGCACAGATGTGATTAAAAATTGTGCCAGTCTCCAGAGTATAGAATTTAAAGATGCTACTTCTGTTTATTTATGCAATGGAGTATTTAATATTAACGGAAATATAAATAGCAATGTAATAAATGTATACATTCCGACAACTGTAACTACAATTGAAATACAGGATCGTTTTGATGAGATAAATAAAGCTCCGTATCCATACAAATTAGTAAATTTTATTTACGGGGGTACTGCAGCACAGTTGGCTGGTGTAACAATAAAACGCGCTCATGCAACTGACACTATAACTACATGGAGTGAAGTTAAAGGTGGAGTAAAAATTTACTACAACGATGGTAATGGTAATTACACTAATTTTAAAACCTGGACTCCAACAGCTAATTCACCAAATGGTACATTGCAGTAGTAAATTGTCATTACCTGTTGTTCTTTTCCCACGCTTTTGCAGTTCAAATATCTGCCCGGGCGGGGAAAAATGTAGTTTTAGTCTTGTACGGTAACAGGTTCGTTTACAATTTCGCGAACTTGTTCTTCAGTCATGTGCATAGATTTTGCAATAATTTCAATTGACACGCCGTTTTCATAGAAATTTCGCGCATCTTCCGCTGCTTTTTTTAAGCTAGCCTTTTCGTAAGCTTTTTCATAAGCTTCTTCATAAGCCTCTTCATAAGCCTCTTCGTAAGCTTCTTCGTATTTAACTTTCATGTCTAAATCGTAATCATATTCACCAACAAACATATTCATTACCTCCGTACCTTTTCGGTTAAGATAATCTACGAGAATGCCTTTAGAAATTGCTTCATGAATCGCTTTTTCGTAACAGCCCTGCATTTCATTGGTAGTTGGCAAACTTTTCATCAGAAAATAAAATTTTTTTTATATTTGCGTAATTAGTTTTTCACAGTTATAATTTTAATAAAGACAATTCGCAACTTGGAGGTTTTATGTCTGTAAAATGCTATTCTCGTGGAGCTGCTGGGGAAGTTACCGGCTCAAACCATATTTTTGAAATTGACGGCAGAATGTTCATGGTAGATTGTGGTGCTTTTCAGGGTAAGCGAAAGGAATCTGATGAAAAAAACCGAAGCTTTACAGTCGAACAGGAAAAGGTTGAAGGTGTAATTTTAACTCACGGACACCTTGATCATTGTGGTCTTCTTCCGCTTTTATCTAAGCAGGGGTACAGAGGAAATATTTACGCAACTCCGGCAACCAGAGATATTGCAAATCTTGTTATGATGGATAGTGCAAGAATTCAGGCTCGCGATGCTGAATTCCTTGGAAAACAGGCAAATAAAAAAGGCGAAAAATTTACCTGGAAACCTCTTTACGATGAAAATGATTGTGTAGCAGCTGCCAATCAGATTGTTTCGCTTTCTTATAACAGAAAGATGTTTATAGCACCAGATGTTCAGCTTGAATTTTTTGATGCAGGTCATATTCTGGGGTCAGCCTTTGCAAATGTAACAATTAATCCAAATCCTTCTAATCCAGACAAGGAATTAAGACTTTTATATACCGGCGATATTGGCCGCAAGTGCAAACCTATTATCAGAAATCCTGCGGTAGATATGCCGTCTCCTGATTACATTTTTCTTGAATCAACTTATGGTAATAAGCTTCATGATAATCACGATTTTGCCATGAAAGAGCTTGAACGAATTGTGCGCGAAGCCTGTCAGAAAAAAGGAAAAATTATTATTCCTTCTTTTGCCATTGAACGCGCTCAGGAGCTGGTTTTCTATTTACATCTTTTAACAGATCAGAAAAAAATTCCGGTTGTGCCAATTTATGTTGATTCTCCAATGGCAAGTAATGCA
Source organism: uncultured Treponema sp. (assembly GCA_947165795.1). The sequence goes on along the minus strand of CAMVBP010000022.1, from coordinate 13,948 downwards.
ACCTCCGTTTTCCGTGTTCATCCGGAATGTTATGATGAAAGCGTTAACGAAGCGTTCTTAAAGCATCATAAAAATCCGTTCGGATTTAATTCTTTAACTTATACAACAAGTGTTGAAGATTCTAAAGCCCTGAATAAAAAAGAAGGTCCAATGATTATTATTTCTGCAGACGGTATGTGTGAAGCCGGTCGCGTTCTTTACCACCTTGCAAATGATATTTCTAATCCACGCAATACAGTGATGATTGTCGGTTACATGGCAGAAAATACTCTTGGCCGCCGAATCTTTGATGGTCAGAAAGAAGTTATGATTCTTGGTGATAAATACAAAGTAGAAGCTCGTGTAGAAAAATGCAACGGCTTTTCTGCACACGCCGATTACAGCGAAATGATTGAATGGCTTAAAGAATGTGATACTTCACGGTTAAAGAAAATATTTTTGATTCATGGCGAAGCAGATCAGCAGGAAGGCTTTAAGCAGCATCTTGCTGAAAATGGCTTTAAGAGTGTAGAAATTGTTCAACCTGAAGTTGAATATACTCTTTCTTAATGTTTTTCCGATAAATAATTAAGAGTATAATTTATGAGTGTAAAAGAATATATCACTTTAGCATTTAACGTACTTAAGGATTTTCGTGTATTAGGAACTGTTATAGCAATGATCCTGATTATTGAATTTGCTAAGTACGTTGCTAATTATAGAAAAAAGCCTCCAAAAAAATCTGCTAAAAAGCAAAAGCCTCAAAAAGAGCAGAAGCCGGCTCCTGCTGAAAAAACAGAAAATGCCGATGGTGCTGAAAAAGCTGAAGAAAAAAAATAATGATGCTTTACAAAATCTCATGCATTTTTGCGCGGCAAAATGTCAAATTCTGGTAAAAATTTATATTAAAATTAATTATTGCCAAATTTGAATTCCTTTTTTTTATAGTTTTTGCGTTTATATATATATGGAAAAAATGCAGAAAAATGAAAAACTGGATGTAAGGGATTTCTCTCTGACAGAATTTTATGGCGAAACTGATTATATAAAATCAGCCGCAAAAGAGAATTTTGGAATTGATTATCTTTTTCCGTGGCAAAGACTTGTTATATCCAATATTATCGAAGCTTTTGAGTATCAGAAGATGTTTGCGATTATTAAAAAAACGAACGCCGAAATTTCTTCTGAGAAAATGGATGAGCTGGAAGATGATTCATTTTGTAAAGGGCGACAGATTGTGCTGCTTCCAACAGGAGCCGGAAAATCATTGTGTTTTCAGCTTCCCGCGTTGTTTTTAGAAGGACCTACGCTGGTTATTTATCCGCTGCTTGCCTTAATGAGCGATCAGCTGCGAAGAATGCAGGCCGGAAGTTTAGGCTGTGTTTTATTCAGAGGCGGTATGAGTAATGCAGAAATTGAAGAAAACTTTCTAAAGATTAACAATGGAGCGCGGATTATAATTGCTAACCCCGAAGTTCTTCAAAGTGAAGGTCTTTTGTCCCGGCTTTGCAAAGCGGGAATCAGTCATATTGCCATAGATGAAGCGCATTGTGTTTCAGAATGGGGCGATACTTTTAGGCCGGCTTATCTTGGTTTAGGTAATGTAATAAAAAGAATTAATCCTCCTGTAATTACAGCCTTTACGGCTACGGCTTCGCCGGGAGTTTTACAGAGAATTTCTGAAATTCTTTTTGATAATCAGGCACATATTGTCCGAAGCGAAAGCGACAGGCAGAATATTCACTATTATGTGCGGCAAGCCTGTGCGAAAAAAAAAGAAGTTTTATTACTTGCAAAAACAGAGCATAGGCCAATGATTGTTTTTTGCGGAACACGGTACAAGGCAGAAGATATGTCTCGTGAGTTGAATGCCTGCTACGGAAATAAAGTTTCTAAATTTTATCATGCCGGGCTGGAGCGTTCAGAAAAGGAAGCTGTAGAAAAATGGTTCTTTGAAAGTAAGAATGGTATTTTATGTGCTACGTGTGCTTACGGAATGGGCGTGGATAAAAAAGACATAAAAACTGTTGTTCATATTCAGGTACCGGAAACTGCAGAGGCATATATTCAGGAAGCGGGGCGTGGCGGGCGAGACGGAAGCGTTGCGAAAGCTATTTTGTTATGGAGTCTTGATGATAATCTGACGTTTTCGGTTTTTCCAGAAGGAAGCAGAAAGGCGTATATGCGGGAATTTGCGGCGGCGAACGAATGCAGGAGAAGGGTGCTTTTAAAAGCGTTAGGTGCGCTTGAAGAAGCAGAAAGCTGTGCGTGCAGCGGCTGTGATATCTGCGAGAGGAAAACTTCGGAGGCTGACTGGCAGCATACCTGGAGCATTATTAAAAAGAGAAGGAATTATTATTCAGAAACTGAAATCGAAAATAAAATTCTTTCGACTTTGAATAAAAAAGCTTTGCGGCTGACCGGTTCAAATATCTGGACGCATCAGGATGCGGTAGAAGTTATTAAGCAGTTGAAAAATTCCGGAAAAATAGAAGCCGATAACTTTCTATGGAAGGGAAACCTTAGAGTCGTAAAGAAAAAGGTCAGTCCATAATTGTTATTTCAACTCTTCTGTTTCTTGCCCTGCCTTCTTCTGTATCATTTGAGGCAACTGGTTGTGTAGAGCCTTTTCCCTGAGTAAAGATATGGTATTCATCGCGAATTCCGTTTGTAATTAAAAACTGTGCAACGGTCTGGGCGCGTTCTTCAGATAATTTCTGGCGGGCAGAAACTGTTCCTCTTTCGGCGCAGTGTCCGGTAATTAAAAGATCGTTTGAAAATTCTTTAAGTATGCTTCCAATCTTTTTTAATTTTTCCTGCTCAGAAGGCAAAAGAATATTTGAGTCGGCTTCGAACTGAATGTTTTCAAGACTTATGGTAAGTCCTTTTTCACCACGGGTTACAGAGACATTATCAAGATTATTTTTTTCAATTACTTCCTGAAGCTTCTCAACGTTTGTATCATCATTAACAGATTTATATTCTGTAACTTCTCCATGCGAAGAACCTTTAAAAACATATTGATTTCCAACAACATCGTACATTGCAATTACAAAATCTTCGGTGTAGTGGTCCAGATCTCCTTTAGTAGAATCCCAGTAAATTGTCTGTTTTGCCCAGCCTTCGGTTCCGTAATATGTAGAATAATATTCCTTCCCGTCGCTTGTCTGGCTGAATTCATAATAAACACTTATAACATTCAGTTTAATTCCGTCAATTTCTTCATCTCGTTCGTATTTATAGGTTGCAACAAATGGAACGTTAATTGCATCCTTCATTCCAAACAGTTCCTTACAGTCATGCACTTCCGAACCTTCAGCCTGCCAGGTGTCTCCAGGTTTTACAGGCTCCTGAGGAAAGCACGGTACGCTTCTTACAGTCGGCAGCGAATCGTTATCGGAATCGGAAAGTTCACCGTTACTTTTTCTTTTTATTGTAACAAAATCTTCTTCTCCCCAGGAAAGTGTTTCGCTTGCACCGTTTACCAGAGATTTTTGTGTTGTCATGTAATGTGTATAAAGAGTTGCAGAATCATCATTATGAGTTTCTTTAACTGTTGTTGTTGTTCTGTTTATAAATTGCGTTTTTGAATTTAAATATCCGTTAATGTAAGTTTCTTCATCTACAGTAGAAATATGAGAAACTGAATCGCCTTTTGTCTGCTTGAATTTTAAAAGAATACCGTCTTTGTCTGCAGCTTTTCCTGCAGCAAAAAGATTTGCAGTAATTAAAATAAGGGCTATAGAAAGTAATTTTTTCATCATAAACCTCTGCCAGTTTTAAGTATTGTGTAAGGCGTTCTGAACACGCTGTCCGTTATCTGCCGGACTGTCGTCTGCCAGCTGCCTTCCGAACTGTCTTTCGAACCTGTCGACTTTAATTTATCGGCCTTTTTTATTAAGGACAATAATAAAATATACCGGATTCTTCTATAGTTACAACTATAATAATGCCCATTTTCTTTATTCTTTTTTTTCTGTATAATTTTTATATGACTTACTTCTTTGAAACTTATGGCTGCGAAATGAACATTGCAGAATCTGCCGCCGTTGAGCTGCTTTTACAATCGCGCGGGTGGAAAAAGGCAGAATCTGCGCAGGTTGCAGATCTGGCAATTATTAATACGTGTTCAGTTCGTGAGACCGCAGAAAATAGAATAATAGGGCGGCTTGGCTGGTATTCTGGGCTTAAGGCTGTCCGCGAATGTAAAACCGGAGCAAAAACAAAGCTTTTGGAAGAAGCTGTAGCCTATGTAAGTAACGGACCAAAACCTCTTACTCTTGTTGTTATGGGCTGTATGGCAGAAAGGCTTTTGAATACTTTTAAAGAATCTTATCCTTTTGTTGATTATGTTGTAGGTACTTTTGCAAAGCATAAATTCGGCGAAATTATTGATGCAATAGAAGAGGGCAGACCGGCCTTTAGAATTGATGAAAATGAAGAATACCGTTTTGCGCCTGTTTCGGCAGAGCCCGGCGCTTTTTCTACATTTCTTCCTATTATGCACGGCTGCAATAATTTTTGTACTTATTGTATAGTTCCTTATGTTCGCGGAAGAGAGTTAAGCCGCCCTGTTTCAGAAATATTAAATGAATTTGATGTGCTTGCAAAAATGAAGGTTTGCGAAGTAACTTTAATCGGGCAGAATGTAAATTCATATAACGGAAAAGATGAAAAAGGAAACGATGTTAATTTTGCAGGACTGCTTTCAATTATTGCGGAACACCTTAGAAAAACAGATTCTCCTGTAAAATGGGTTCGCTTTATGTCTTCTCATCCAAAGGATTTTTCTGATGATGTAATTGAAGTCATTGCAAAAGAAAAGGTTTTATGCCGTCATATTCATCTGCCGGTTCAGCATGGTTCTACAGAAATTCTAAAGCGGATGAACCGACGCTATACAAGGGAAGATTATCTTGCGCTTGTAGATAAAATTAAGGCTAAAATTCCAGAGGTTTCTCTGACAACAGATATTATGATGGGCTTTCCCGGTGAAACTGAAGAAGATGTGCGCCTGACTTTGGAGCTTATGAAATACGTAAAATATGAATCTGCAATGATGTATTATTATAATCCGCGTTCTGGAACTCCCGCTGCAAAAATGGAACAGCTTCCTGTGGAAGTCAGAAAGGAACATTTGCAGCGTGTTATAGATCTTCAGCTGATTCATACTCAGGAGAGAATGGCTTTAAGGGTTGGTAAGACAGTTCCTGTTTTATTTGAAGGCGTAAGCCGCGATAATAAAGATGAACTTTTGGGACAGATTGAACAGCACGAAAAAATTGCTGTAAAGGCTCCAAAAAGTCTTATCGGTCATTTTGCAGATGTAAAAATAGAAAGCCTGAATGGAAATACATTTAAGGGCTCGCTTGTTTAATAGGAATTTCTGGAGGATTTTATGGTAGCTACTTTAATTATTCTTTTATTGTTTGTTATTTTCCTTGCGTTTTTTGTAGGAAAAAATCTTGGTAATTTGTGTACCTTCTGGTTATTTAAAACTTTTGAAAATATTCCTGTTGCAGTTCTGGTTTTAATTGCCTTTGGTGCGGGAATTGTCTGTTCAATTTTATTTGTATTGATTGCAAAAATTCGTGCGGCTTCTACGGCAGATTTAAATGCGCAGATTGAAAATCAGAAGATTAAGCTGGCAAGAAAGAATTCTAAAATTGAAAAACAGGCAGAAAAAGCTAAATCAAAACTAAGAAGAAAAGAGAAAAATGATTCTGTAGCACCGGAAAATATTGCCGATAATAAAGAATAATGAAAAAGCACATATTTTTTGTTTTAATAACTATTTTTATTTCTGTAAGTATTTATGCAGAAGCTACGGCAAAATTTATTACTACCGAAGCCGCTAAAAAAGAAAGCGTAGAAGAGTCTGTCAGTTATTTAAAGGCTCAGGTTGCAAAACTTACAGTTCCTGCAGAAAAACGTGCAGTTTATATTTTTCTTGCTTCGCTGCAGGAGCAGATGGCTTTATATGAAGATGCCCAGAAGTCTTATGCTCAGGCTGCCGCAATTTCCAGCGGCGACGCAGAAGGAATGCCAAAGCGGTCAAATGAGCAGATTGTTTTAGATGCCGTGCGCTGTGCCTTAAGCAGCGGAGATTATGCAACCGCGGACAGTTATTTAAATTCGGCCGTAAGAAATTCAAAAAATACAGAAATTCAGGCGCTTATAAAGCTTTATACACAGTGGAGTGCACTTTGTCGTGCAGAAACTTCGGAAGATTTGAATGAACCTGTAGTTATGCTTCAGGCTTATTTAAAACTGGATAATCTTATTTCTATTCGTCCGCAGATTCTTTTAACACTCTGGTATATTACAGGCGACAACTCGTATTCAAATCAGCTGACAAAGTCTTTTCCTTCTTCTATAGAAACTGCAATCGTTAAAGGCGATGTTCAGCTTTTGCCGACTCCGTTCTGGTTTTTTGTTCCAAAGCTTGGCGTGGCAGTTGCAGAAAGCGGAAGCTTTACTTCTACTCATTCAGTTTCGGAAGCTTCTTCGGAAGATAATTCTAAGACTGCAAAATTTACCAAGTATCAGCTTGGTCTTTTTAGAACAGAAAGCAATGCAAAGCTTTTAGCAGATGAAGTTGCAAAAAAAGGTTTTGATTCTTATATAACTACAGAAACTCGTGCAAGCGGAACAACTTATTATATTGTTCTTGTAAGGGAAAATGCGCAGGGAAATGTTGCAGACCGCCTTAGAAGTGCAGGCTACGATTGTTACGGAGTTGATTAAAATTCAATATCTGAAACATCCAGATAAAAATAAGAAACTCCGTCTTCAAATTCCATAACATTATATTTTCCGGTAATGGTTATTTTCTGTTCAACTGCAGGATAATCTTCCGGATAATTATGTTCGCCTTCCCAGATAAACTCAATTCCAGTTTCGCAGCAAGCCGTTGCATCTGGAATAATTATTGCATAATACCTGTCATCTGAATAATCATCTTCAAATACACGGAAGTTGCCGGATACGCGAACTGTTTTTCCAATAAAATCATCCGGCTCTACAACCATATTAAATACAGTTGCATAAATAATTGTTTTGGAAGCTTTGGTTAAATCAATATCAATTTTTTTTGATGCAGTATTGCCTGAGTTTGATGCATAAATATTTGTTCCTGGAGCGTTAATGTTTGCGAGCGGTGCATTAATATTTGTTGTTGGAGTATTAATGTCTGCAACTGAAGCGTTCATGTTTTCTGCCCGTGATGTAATGTTTTCTGCCGAAGCGTTTATGATTTCTGCTGAAGCGTTTATGATTTTTGCTGAAGTATTATTATTTTCTGTCAGCGCGTAAATATCTTCTGTCTGAGCGCTAATGCTTTTTGAAGCAGAACTTTTACTGCATGAAAAAATCAGAAGAATAAAAGTTGATAAAAAAATAATTAATAATTTTTTTTTCATAAAAATTTTCCAATTATTGTACAGATAATAAATGCTGTTAAATCAGTTGCTACGATTGTACTTCCAACAGGAGTTCCTTGCAATATGGAAATGATTAATCCTGTAACAGAACACAGCACCGAAATAATTGCCGAAGAAATTGTTACCGATTTAAAACTCTTAAAAAGCTTCATGGAACAAAGGGCAGGAAAAATTACAAGTGCCGAAATTAAAAGAGAACCTACAAGGTTCATAGCAAGTACAACTATAATTGCAATGATTATTGCAATAAACAGATTATAAACCTGAGCTTTAGTTCCTACGGCAGTTGCAAAGGCTTCATCAAATGTAACTGCAAATATTTTATTATAAAATATTACAAACAGAACAATCATTAATAAGGAAAGAATTGTGCATAACCAGACATCTTTTTTTGTAAGCGTTAAAATTGAAGTTGAACCAAAAAGAGTGCTGCAGACATCGCCCGTAAGGTTTGATGAAGTATTGAATTTGTTCATTAAAAGATAACCGATTGCAAGCGAAGAAACAGAAATCATAGCTATTGCGGCATCGCCTTTTATTTTTTTTGAATTTGAATTTCCGCTTTTTAAAAGTATTATGGCAGCAACAATTGTAACGGCAAGTACGAGCGGCATATTCGTAGAAAAATCAATTTTGAGCGTAAAGCTTTCTGAAAATTTAATTGCAATTGGTTTTACGCTTGCTTTTAAAACCGAAGCAATACATATTCCGCCAAATGCAACATGCGAAAGTCCGTCACTTATAAAAGAAAAGCGTTTAAGGACTAAGGTTACTCCAAGCAGGGAAGAGCAGAGAGAAATTAAGATACCTGTAATGAAGGCGTATCTGACCATTTCATAATCAAAGTATTGAATTAAGGTGTCTATCATAATCTTTCTTTTCTCCAAAAAATAATTTGCTGCCGATTTCAAGAATTTTATTTGCGTATTTTAAGGCACAGTTTGTATCATGCGTAATCATGATTATAGTAATTCCCTGATTGTTTAATTCCTTAATCAGAGTGTACATTTCGTTCGTAGCGGCAGGGTCGAGCCCTGTAACTGGTTCATCCAGAAGAATCATTTTATTTGTTGCACAAAGCGCTCTTGCAAGTAAAACTCGCTGCTGCTGACCGCCGGACAATTCTTTATAGCTTCTTCGTGCTAATGCTTCAATTCCAAGAAGCTGCATATTTTTTAATGCTTCGGCTTTTTCTTTTTTTGTATAAAAAGGTCGTCCATTCATTTTTGACTGAAAGCCGGAAATTACAATTTCCCTTACGCTTGCCGGAAAATCTTTTTGAACATCTGTCTGCTGCGGAAGATAGCCTATCTGATTTTTTTCAATACCGTTAAGAAATTTTATTTTTCCATCAATTGGTTTTAAAAGTCCTAAAAGGGTTTTCATCAGCGTGGTTTTTCCGGAACCGTTTTCTCCAATAATGCAAAGATAGTCGCCTTCTTCAATATAAAAATTCAGATTCTGTAAGATAATTTTTGAATCGTAACCGAGAGTTAAATTTTCTGCACTTATCTGAATCATTTTAATTTCCTTTCCCGTATAAATTATACAATTAATTGAAAAGCGTGCTGTTTATTTTTTATCGTGACGAACCTGATCCAAGCCTCTTTTAAATTGAGGAATTCTTGCGCAGGTTACTGTATTCCAGTCGCTTCTGTCGCCGCGCTGTAAAAAGTGGTAGGCAACACCGGCAATCATTGCGCCGTTGTCTCCGCAAAGCTTGAGCGGCGGGAATATACAGTTTAAGTCTTTTCGTTCAGAAAGCATTTCCCGCAATCTTGAATTTGCTGCAACTCCTCCTCCGCAGACTACTGTTTTTAGACCTGTATCATCGGCTGCACGCAAAAGTTTTCCAACAAGAGTTTTAATTGCAGTTTCCTGAAAAGCTGCACACATGTTTTCTGTAGAATGTTCATAATTCGGCTGCCAGAATAAATCGCACTGATGAATAACTGCAGTTTTTAACCCCGAAAAAGAAACATCGTAGCGGTGCTGTTCTTCGTCTAATTTTGGAACCGGGAATTTTGCAGAAGCAGGATCGCCTTTTTTTGCAAGGTTATCAATAATAACTCCTCCCGGATAACCAAGTCCGTAAAACTTTGCAACCTTATCAAAGGCTTCGCCGACAGAATCATCAACTGTGGTTCCTAAAATTTCCAGATCGTCAAAATTATTAACCTTGCAGATAATTGAATGTCCGCCGCTGACAAGCAGCCCCAAAAACGGGTAAGCAACGGGCGTTTGGAGCTGAGCCGCATAAAGGTGACCAAGCATATGATTAACTGCGATGAATGGTTTATTTGTTGCCCAGGCCAGAGTTTTTCCAAAAGTAAAACCTACAAGCAGAGAGCCCATAAGACCAGGTCTGTTAGTTGCGGCTATCGCGTCTACTTCATCAAGAGAAATGTTTGCTTCGGAGAGGGCCTGCTTTACAACCGGTAAAATCCATTCAGCATGTTTTCTGCTTGCAATTTCGGGAACAACTCCCTTATAAATCTGATGAAAAGGAATTTGAGTTGCAACTACATTGCTTAAAATTGTTTTTCCATCTTCTACAATTGCGCATGCTGTTTCGTCGCAGCTGCTTTCTATTCCTAATACCTTCATTGCTTTTCCTTAATTTTTCTTGGCGCGGCTTTTGCTTACCGTACTGAATGTATAGCCTTGAGCTTTAAGCTCCGGATAAACGTCCTGCAAAAATTCCGGCAGAAAATCTGCGCTCCAGATATGGCCTATCATTATAACGCTTCCATTTTTATTTGCAAGGTCAAGACCTTTTTTTAGCTCGGCAAGTGCGTTGGCCGCAGTCTTTTCATTATCAAGAAAAATGTTTCGTTCATAATAAGAATAACCAAGTTCACTTGCAACATACGGAACCTTTGTTTCTACATTTGTTCGGCTGTCCAGAAAATAAATTCCTTCCTGCGAACAGAACTGCATAATTACTGCCATTTTTTCTGCATCGGCAGTTATGGCAGAACCTTCGTGATTATTCATTCCTGTAATTGGTCCGACTTCTGTTATATTATTGAAGAGAATTGATTTTATTTCTTCCCCGGTCATTTCGGGCTTAATTGCGCCCGGGCCCGGATTAACGCTTGAATTACTTCGTTACCGGAAGCGCGTACCTGAGAAGCAGTTTCCTTTGAGTGTGCAATTTTTGGGAGAACGGCAACTGTTATAGGAAATGGCAGATTCAGAAAAGGAGCAAGATGAGAAAGATTTTGTCCTCCGTCATCAAAAACAAAGATTAACTGAGCATTGTTTTTTGCGGCCGGAAAATTGTATTTGCTTTTTACCGTTTCTGTTTTTTTATCTGTAACTGTGGAAGTGTCCGCTTTTTCTTCTTTTTTTATTTGAGGTTCTGCCGGTTTTTGAGCTTCAGTTTTTTTCGGAGTTTCTTTTTCTGTCTTTTTTTCAGGCTCTTTTACTGAAGTATCGGTCTTTGGAGTTTCTGTTTTTTTTGAATCAGATTTTTTTCCTGTATTTTCTGTTTTCTTTGATTCAGTTTTTTCTTCAGTCTTTTTAGTTTCTTCTTTTTTTACTTCGTTTTCCGGCTTTTTATCTGTGTTATCTTCCTGAAATCTTTCTGTCATTGACTGTGCAATTTTTGAGCCCGGTCCTTTTATATTAGTAAAAAGAAGAAGCCCCATACAGATAGTAATAATAACAATACAGAATATAATTGCCTTGTAGGCGGGAATATAAGCCTTAGGCTTCTTTGTTGTGCGGCGTGCAGCTGTTCGTTTTGAACCTGTTTTTCGTGTTGATTTTCCTGTTGTTTTTCGTGTTGTTCTTTTTTGAGGCATATAGAGATTTTACCATTTTATAAGTTTTTTGTCATTTGGGCCGGGCAACTGAATGCTGAAGTGTGCTGCCGTAATTCTTGTGGAATGCATTTATCTTTCCGCTGCTTCTATTTACGATTCATGATTTGTAATGTATAATTAAAAAATCAAAAATATTAAAAAATAAGTTGGATGTAAAAATGACAATTGAAAAAATTATTGAAAAAAATAAGAAAACCGCTGAGAAAATTTCCACAAAAATGATGGAAAAATCTGTTGAAAAAGATCTTGAAAAAATCAGTGTACAGGAAATTATTGCTGTAATTCAAAAAGCAGTTGAAATTAAAAACAATGTTTCTGTCGAACAAAGCTTTATTAATCAATTTGAATTCTGTCAGAAATATCTTGTAGAAAAAGTCAGCAGGCTTGAAAAGTTTTATTATTTTGTTGATAAAATTACTAACTGTCCGTATCTTTCTGATGATGATGATCTTTATTGTTTTAGTCAGAAGGAAATTGCTGAATATGCACAGGATTATTTTCTTCAGCACTTAAGAAACTGGGAAATTAAATCTGTAGAAACTGATGAAATTGTTAATTTTCTTTCGGATTGTTATAACTGTTTTGGAGCTAAATCTTTTATAATAGATAATGGCGCAAATTATATTCGCCTGGAAATAGAAAAATTTGGTGTTCAGGAAGATAAAGAAAATTTTTATAATGCAAAATATTTTAATACACTATTAAAACTGGATGAAGAAATTTACTGGCGTGCAATGTATCCTGAGAAAGTCTTAGTATCGCGCCAGAAAGAAAATAATATGATTATTGCCTTCAATAAAGCAAACCTGATTGTTCCATATAAAAAAGATAGTCAGGAATATGAATTGTTTACAAAAAATGAAAAAAGTGCAGAAGAAAGTCATATTCCTGTTTTTACAGATATGAAGGAATTTTCTAAAACTTACAAAAAAGAGGATTACGATTTAAAAACTTTCAATTCAAAGGAATTAAAGGAAATTGCAAAATTCCCGCTGGTAGTAAATCCGGGCTCTGTTTGTTTTGGGGTAAGCTTAAAAATGCTTTCTCAGTTAGTAAACATTTATGAAACTGAATTAAAAAAATAAATTTGCAGCTTTTTGCGTTCTCTGAACTATTATTTTAATGATGATTATTAACAGGAGTTATATGAAAAAGTTTAGTTTTGTTATTTTATTTTTTTGTTTTGTTTATTGTTGCTTGTCTGCGCAAAAATCACAGAATCCAAAAACGGATGAAGAAATAAAAGCCTATCTTGTAGAAAATGGCTTTTCTGATTTTAAATTTTATTCAAATGGCGTTTATGAATTTGCAGTTGATATAATTGGCGGAAGAAGGGAAGGAAAAGGAAAATATACAGTTTCCGGCGGCTATGTAGTTTTTCAAACCTGCGATAGCCCGGAAAAGCCTTGCCGCTGGGTAGAAAATGCAAACCGTTATTATGACATGGAGTTTCCTAGCAAATATATATTAGATTTAGATAAAGTCGGATTATATTATAAAGGTGCACTGATAAATGCTTCAGACGGTTCTGTGTTCTGGTCTTATAAGGAAGCTCCTGCTTATGTAAGAATAGATTATAATGGCGAAGCTTGTATCCGTTATCCGTATTATAATGAAGGTGTAGACGATGAATATATACTTATTCTGGAAAATCTGCGTTTAAGAGAAATGCCTTCTCTGTCTGCAAATCTTGTTAATGTATATGGTGTTGAAACCGACGTTGGATTTTATCTAGGAAACCGATCAATAGAATTAGCAGGAACAGTTGCAAGAATCCGTGCCAGAACTGTAAAAGAAGATACTATAGATGGAATTACTGCACCATGGTATTTAATTATTTCCTATGGTTTTGACCCTATGGGATTAGAAACTAAAGAAGCCTGGGTTTTTGGCGGATATGTTCAGAAAGTAACAGCTTCAGAACGAGATAAAGTTCAGGATGCGAATAAAAATACTTTGCGTCAGTCAATATTAAAGCTTGGCGGAGAAGTATACTAAAGATTCTGATAATGGCTGTAGAAAATCTTTTTGAAACAATTAAATAAAGAGCTGGACTCCATACAGAAAAAAATCAATTTATTGACAGGTAGACTGCATGTCATATTCAAGATAAAGGAAAAAAATGACACTTTCGGATTATAAAAAATATCTTATAGACACATCATTAAAATCTCATGCCGAAACTTTTGAAAAGTTGAATAAATATTGTAATTTTTCTGTAAAAGAAATTGACGGTGATAAACTGGAAATTATAAGTAAGCGAGATTATGAAGGTTATAGTCCGGAAGAAGAAAAATGTATTCTTGCAAAAAAAGAAATTCCTCTTGTTGTTAATGCTATAAGAAATCCAGAAACAAAATTTGACTGGGAGTGGAGTGCAAGTTATGAAAACGGAAAAATCGGACTTTCAGGACGATTCTGGGAAGGCTGCTTACATGAAACTTATGATTTATATATAAAGACAGATGAATCTGAAGGATCTGTTCTTTTGCTCAGGCATAATAATAAAGAATTGGAATTTGGAGCCTGGATAGAAAGTTTTGTTTCTGAAATATTAAAATATTGTCCGGCTGATGCTCAGCTTCTTCCTCCTTTAAAAGACAATTTAATCTTGAAAGACTATCTTGATCAAAATTGTAAAAAAGATATGGATTATATCGAAAAAATCGAAAAAGAAAATTGGTTTGAATTCGATAC